>JBEKQA010000294.1:0-2515 GCA_049520195.1 Bacteroidales bacterium | reverse complement strand
TGCCAACATTGAGGCTTTGTTTTCCAAAAAGACCTTTAAAGTTTTCAAGGAGCTTGAGGTTATGATCTGACCAAAGCTGGGGCCAGCTAAGGGTGCAGTCGACATAGTCATAGAAGCCCGGGATAAGGCTTTGCGTACCCTTTATCGGGAGGCGATTGGTTGATTCCAGATGGGAGGGAAAAGTGGGAGTGAAGGCTAAGGTAAAATGAGTGCATAACAAGTCGTTCATCCGGATCGATTACGCTCCCGGTGAACTTTGTGTTAGGGGAGGGAAAGATGGAGCCAGAGCCTGTTACAAAGCGAAAGAAATGGACACTGCCGGAGGAACTCAGCGACAATGTTGCGCTGTTCCTCAGCAGACTTACTTTCGTCGTCGGTTTGACCCTTATCGGTTTGTGGTTGGGTAAGGGTAAGATTGCGTTCGTTTTGTTCTCGATAGTCCTCCTGTATCTCGGTAGGCGGTTTGGATGGTGGCTCTCGAAGGCCTCTCTATACGGGGATGCATTGTCGATAATTTTGGTGGAGTGTGTCATTTGGGGTTGCTTGGTCGCTGGCCTGACACACACTCTCATCGTCTGGCATCATCCACATTGGATTCTCAAGTGGGTCTTTGGGTTCGGTGTTGGCTTGTATATTTCTATTCCAAACTATGGCCTTATCAGGGAGACCAGCATTACAGAACACACCATGTTGAGACACAGACTGATTTCGAGCTTGCCCTTTTTGGTCTTCATCGTCGTATCGTTAGGGTTATCATTTCTGTGTTGAGAACAGCGCCTACAATCCTGTGGAACGGACTCCTTGAAAGCTGGCAACGCTACAATGCACGTTGATTGGCGGCGCCGCAGGCGGCTCCAACCAGGCCATGGACCACGATGTCCCTCGCTTGCCTGGCCTTTGGCCCCGTGAGCTTCGGGCCACGGGTCAACGCCGTATTGGGGCTCATCTAAAAGAGAAAGCACGTTATATATGAGTAAAAAAAAGCTGAATCTACTCAATAAGATCGGCCTGCTTTCGAATAACACAACTGTCGATCTAGGCAGGTTTGATGACAGCGTGTTGAAGAAGTTACTTCAGTATTACTATGACGAATGCTCTCAAACGACGCACGCTGAGCTGGCTGAGCTTCGTAAGGACGAATCTCTGAGTGCTCTCGTCAGTAGTTTTTCGGCTCAAAACGCTGTGATTCCTCTTTTACCATCATTCCTTATTCACGGCCATATCGTCGTAGATGACCCCTTTTTTCGGATCTGTGTTCCAGAGCATGAGATAACCACGGTCCAAACGCAGTGGATGGGCATAAAGGCTGGCAGCAAGCTCGATCGTGCATTGATTGCGAATAAACTTTTGTATTTCGCTGAGCTGGCTCCTCTGATCACGGCGGATCTGCTTACAGTCTTACCCCTGCATATGCTGCATTTTCCGCCGGAACAACTGCCCATTTTTTATGCGGAAGACCGTTTTCGCTCGGAGATTCCTGAGAATATTCACGATTTCATTCACAGGAGTGCAGTGATAAATCCGGTAATTCTCCACAAGGAATCAGGTTCATTATTAATTCCTAAAGAACCAGTTAAAGAACCATGTCGCGCAATTAGTATATCATTTGCTAATGATTACACCAAATCTGGTGTAAACACCTATTTTTTACATAGAACCGAAGTCGAGGAAATTGAACGTGCCTCCGGCAGGATCAAAATGAGAATGAGTTTTGCTCCTGGAGAGCCATTGGACCAAGATTTTTTCGATGCATGGGTATATCAGTCAATTAATCGAACAATCATAGCTCGACTTCAGGCAATCGCATCAGAAGTCCGTCTGGCCTCATCGATAAACCATTCATACATAACCGAATCACAGTTCGAGTCCTTGCTTCTCTCAAAATGTGGATTCAAAGGCGAGGATGCTTCAGCAAAGGCCCTCAACTTCTTGAAAGTCAATGATAGCCTCATTAAAATACCTTCGGCAGGGGAGCTAGTTCGTCTTCGCGAGAAACATGCCAAGGCCTTTTCGAGATTCAGAGCCAGCCTCTTGGCAACGGCTGAAAAGCTTCAGGGAGTTTCTCCTGATCAGTTTCCCGAGAAGGCGGAACGGCTGTATCGGACTGATATTCAGCCTCAGATAGATGAAATCAGGAAGTCAATTCGCTCTATTAGCACTTCATTAAGAAAGGGGGCGCTCCAATCACTCGGAGTGGTGGCCCTTGCTATTGCTAGTGGCACTGCCTTACCTCTTATTGCAGCATCGCTATATGTCACTTCAAATGCATTGACTGAGACATTACCAGCACTCTCGGACTATATGAGTTCCCGCAGGAAACCGGAGTACATTTGGAAGCAAATACAAAAATAGCCCCAACAAGGCGCTCCAGCGGCCGCGGTAGCGCCGTTGAGCTTTCGCGTTTTTGACGGAAAGTAATTACTAAGACATGTCTCGAATCTTAATCTCGCTGCTCTATTTTGGCCTCTATCTTATGTGGGCTATTTGCGGTGGGTATTCCTGGATATGTTTCTTT
>JBEKQA010000293.1:0-3594 GCA_049520195.1 Bacteroidales bacterium | reverse complement strand
TACCGGTCCATGGGGTCATCGAGTTGTAGCACGTCAAGAACGCAAACGTTGCATGAGCGCTATGTCGTCGAGGAGGCTTTCGATCGCCACTTTCTGTTCGGGGGATAGATCTTTGGCCTTATGTATCATAGATTAGCCTTCTGGGTACGATCATCCCTAAACTTACGATTTTAGAGTGGGATTGTCACGCGCTATCGCTGCAAAAGACATCCAAGCGCAGAGGTGGGCGCAGTTTGCGCTCTTCTGCGGTCCTTTTCGGGAAATAAGATCGACAGATGACGTTTGAGGACACAGGTGCGGATTTCTGTTGCTTACCGTGAGCGCACACGAATCGGATACCATGCGAGTGACCGTAATCGCGGTGAGGTGAAAAGCCGCAGAGGAACGCAAAATGCGCGTCCCTCAGCGCTACCAGCTATCGCCCACCTCTGCACTACCCCGCTATTGCATGAAGGCATAATCACCGCCCGGAGCCAGGATGGTGGCGGGCTGGAGATGCCGATTGAGCTGCCGCTGAAAGCGTCTGCCCCCACGGAGTGAAATCGTTCAAGTCGCGTATCGCGCCTTGCCAACATTGTCCACAGCACGCAGTGACTTCACAGGGATCCACCGCTTCCGGAAAAACCGGAAACGTGTCTGTCCACGGTTTCCGTTGGTGCCGCGATTTTGTCGTGGTGCTCATCTCCCGCCAAGTAGTCTTACCGGCACACTCATTGCACGGTCATCTCGAGGATTTTCTCTGTGCCCTCCGTGCCGCGAAATACTTCACACCGAGAGCACAGAGCCGCTCCGTGAACTCTCCAGCAACTTCACGTAAGTTACTGATTCTACGTAGAGCGAATCTGAAGTTTCTGCCAACTATGGACCCGCCAGCGGCGGGCAGACACTCTGTGGGAAAATTCTTGAGGCACGGAGGTCACGGAGAGGACCGGTTTTGCTAACGGCTCGGCCCCCAATTGCCGTAAGACATGCCCTTTCTCGCGTGGCGCAGCGGAGCCGCAACCAACTTCATGACGGGTGCTTCAATGCGCGCCAAGCAGGTCATTTTGTCGCACGCCTTTCATGACGGTCGCCAAGTTGTCCTAAAGTGCGAAAAAGTTCTCGATTGTTGATATCAGTCAACATGATATATGATAAACGTCATCTGGATGGCAGATCGGAGACCCTGGTTCGTATCCCGGGCGATGCTCGTACCGCACGTCGCACCGGTAGACTCTGTTATCCAACCTCTGAATAAATTCAGTACTGTAGTTGGGCCGTTCCGGCTCGTGCCCCGGCTTTAACTGGAGACTAAGTCTTCAGGCCGGTGAAGGCCCATGGATGGGGTCTGCCGGGCCAGTAGCCCCGGTGATGTGGCGCGCGGTTGTATCTATTCATCCGTCGACCATCAAGGTCGAAATGAGAGGTGCACAATGCATATCCCAAACCCTTCTTCACCTTCTTCCCCTCCCTCCCCTCCACCGCCCCCTTCCGGAAGTCAGCAAATCGTGAACGCGGTTGTCGATACGGTGACACAGGTGACGGACACGCTGGACAATGCCGCGACGGGCGCGGGGAACACCGCGACGGGTGCCGCGGCATGTGTAGTTGATATCGTGGTGATATTTGCAGAGACGCCCGCTGCCCTGATTCCAGCCTTCGTGGTGATCGCGAATTTGGTGGTCTGCGTGGGGGAAGCTGCGCTGACGACCGGAACCTCCACTGGCCCGGGAACCCTACGAACGCTGGGATTTAACGGCGCAGCAGACGAACTTGAGGCGATCGACAATTTCCCCCTTACCCGCGCCCTGATGGTTATTAGCGTTGCCATGCTAGCCGTGGTAGCAGCGGTCGTAGCCCTCGCCGCCACCGAGGGGACCGCCAGTATCAGTATGGTCGCCGACATCCTGCAAGCCGTGGGGCAGATCGTGGTGGCAATAGGACGAATGGAAGTGGAGTCCAGCGAGAAGTCCGTTGAATCCCTCCGTCTTGGTTTGCGCCTGGTCGACCAGGGCATAAAGCGAATGGTGCAAGGGGTGGGACAGCAACAGGCGTCAAAAGGCGATGATGAAAGACGCGCTCGGGCGAACGCGGCGTATCTGCAAATGTCGCTGCAAACGCTTGCCGGGAAACTGTCGCACCTCAAGCCCAAGCAGCCACCTCACTCCCAACATATCGCGACGGCAGTCGAGCATTCTCGCAAGCTACGCCTGGCAACCGGCAAACTCACCCTCGTCATGGGACGCCGTCACGGGGCGAATCCGCGAGCCGCACAGGCCATCGCCGCCCTGCAACGCCTTCAGGGGAATTTCCATGTAACCAGGACGAAGCTCCTTGAAGCCCGGAAGGCGGCGCTTCGTATGCAGTCGAAGCAGACGGCGGGTCTTACACCCGGCTTCCAGAAGCCTGTTCTGGGCGGTTTCGGGAGGCGTTCATGAAGGCCACCAATAGAGAATTCGCAGTGAGGTAGTGGGCAGTTGTAGCAGTTTTGGCGCTGCCTTCGATTGTCGAATCGAGAGGTGCACAATGCATATCCCAAATCCTCCTTCCCCTCCACCCCCCCCTTCCGGAGGTCAGCAATTCGTGAACGCGGTGGTCGATACGGTGGCCCAGGTGACGGACACGCTGAGCAATAGCACGACAGGTGCGGGGAACGCCGCGAACAATGCCGGCCAAAGCGCGATTGATACAATCGCCCCAACCATAGTGATGGTTGCCGATGCGCTCAACCTTATCTGTGTTGTCCTTGTCGCCGGAGGTTTTAAGGAGGTCCCCGTCTACGGAGCATTCGTGTGTGTCATCATCGTCACGGTATGGGTCTTGTTAGCGGTCGTCGCCGCCACCACGTCCGAGGCGGCAGTCAATTTGAGCACGGTCGCCGACATCTATCAAGGCGTCTTTCAGATCGCAATGGCGACAGTGGCAATATATACGGCACCTCAGGAGAAAAGCGATAAAGCGCGGCTCGAATTATACCTCCAGTTGGACCAGGACATCAGGCGGATGGTGCAAGGGGGCGGACAACCCCGGGCGCCTAAGCCCGATGATGAGAGGCGCGCCCGGGCGAACGCGGCGAATCTGCAAATGTCGTTGCACACGCTTGCCGGGAAGCTCTCGCACTTCAAGCCCCAGTCGCCGACGCAGGCGGAACATTGGGGGGCGGCGGCCGAGCACTTTCGCAAGCTCCACCTGGCGACAGGCAAACTCGTTCTGGTGATGCGCCGCCGTCACGGAGCGAATCCGCGAGCTGCCCAGGCCATCGCCGCCCTGCAACGCCTTCAGGGCAATTCCCATCTAACCAGGACGAAGCTGCTCGCAGCCCGGGAGGCGGCGCGCCGCAGTTAGTAGAAGCAACCATACGGAGCGACATGCTTTGCAGCGTCCGTCAGCCGACGGACGGCGGCGGTCGGAGACCGCCGCTACAATCGAATGCACAAGCAGGTAGCGGACCTGCTACTCAAGGTCCGCGGTTTTTCGGATTTAAATGCGCGTATGCACATCGAAGGGAAGTGGGACGCGATCGATCCGCAGTCCGCACCTGCGCGGTTGTTCCTCCGCATTGACCCCGGCATACTCCCAACGGCGTGCATGGCCTAAAAGCCGCGGACCTTGTAC
>JBEKQA010000292.1:0-3830 GCA_049520195.1 Bacteroidales bacterium | reverse complement strand
ACATGATTACCAAGGGATCTTTCAGGGTCAATTCCTCTGCGGGAATCGGTTCTTCTTCCGGAAAGGAGGCCGTAAAATCAGAAAGAGAAGGATCGGCGGATAAACTTTCGCCGCCATGCTGGAGATAATGTTCAACTGCTGTGGATGCCGCTTTAAGCCCCTCGGCCTTGTCTGCGAATTCAGCAGAATAGATCAGGGCGCGGGGAGCGGCATCTTTAACAATATAAACCAGTTCCGGCAGCGCCAGTCTTAAATTAAGAGGGACGATCATCGCACCTGTTTTAGCACAGGCAAAAAAGACTTCCAGAAATTCGCTGGAGTTGATCATCAGGGTTGCAACACGTTCACCCTTTTTGATGCCGAGCGCGGTTAGCGCGTGGGCGGTTTGGTTCGCCCGCGCATTGAACTGACGGTTGGTGAATGCCCGGTCTCCCTGTTTTAGAAAAGGCCGCTGCGGATAAGTCAGCGCGCGCTTGTAAATCCACTCCCCTATGTTCATCGAGATTGCTCCTTTGGTAAGATAAATTCGAAAAAAGTCAAAATCCGGACGGCTTTGTAAAAAGTTCGGCCGGCCTCCTCGGAGGCCTTTAAATAGGTCGGCATACGGCATCCGGCCGATCGGCTCTGCCGATCTTTTGGGGAGACTCCCAGAGGGAGTCGGACAGGATGCCTTTTCAAAAGCTCGACGATCGGTTCCCAACCGGGAACCTTTTTAAAGCTCGACAAAGTCGAGCGGACCGAGCGGCCCGACCGGCTGCAAGGCGCGCAAATCCTGAGGAATGAGGCGTACATGGAAGTACGCCGCAATAAGCCCCCGGCAAAGCCGGGGAGAGACGAAGGATGAAGCGCAATCCCGCGAAACACGGGACTTCCGGACTTTTTACGAAGTCGTCATGTAATGTTCTTCAGCACCAGCGAAACAAAGGTCCCCCCGGATGAAAACCCGTTGATCAGGCCGAAATTGATCGGAATGTCTATCTTTTTGTCCATGACAAACCGCAGAGGACGGATCGGATTTTTAAGACCGACCGTGGGGGGAATGCTTCCGGCCTTTATCGATAAGGCCATGGCCGCCGTCCTTACCCCCCCGGAGGAGAAGCTCTCACCCACAGCCCCTTTAATGGCGCTGATATAAGGTCGATCAACAGCGCTTCCAAATACGATGGAGAGCGCTTCGGCCTCAAGGGCGTCCAGTTTGCTGCCGCCGCTGGCGGCGGCCGAGACATAATCGATGTCGCCGGGAGCGATCCCGGCCGAATTCAGCGCCCGTGTGATCGCCAGGACTGGCCCTCGGGGATCTGAAGGCCAATCGGTGGGGGGGGCCGGTGCTGAGCTCAGGCCCCATCCGGCAATTTCACAATAGGGTCTGACCCCGCGGGCCTCAGCCTGCGTGAAGGTCTCAAGGCAGACCACCCCCGCCCCCTCACCGACTACCGGTCCGTTTCTCTGGATGTCAAAAGGACGCGCTCCTTCTGGCCCTCCGTTTGCCGCGGAAAGGGCCTTAAAATGGGTCAGCACTCTAAAAAAGAATTCTGAAATAATATCTACTCCACCGGCGAACATGACATCGGCCCGACCTTGTTTAATTTCAGAGGCTGCGTAGACAATGGCGGTCTCGGCCGAAGCCTCATGGTGATTGATGGTTGAGTTGATCCCCCTGAAGCCAAGCTCGATGGAGGTATGGCCGGCTGGTGCGTTCATCACAGTATTCGGCACTTGAAAGGGACTGGCCATACCCGGACCTTCGCTGAAAAGCCCTCCGGCAAACTTGGCGGCAACGTCAGTGCTGCCAACGGCAGTCCCCAGGATAATCCCCGTCCGATCCCGGTTGGAGACGCTTATGCTGAACACGGCATCTTCCATGGCCATCCTGGCTGAAGCACATGCCAGAGAGGAGGTCCGGTCCATCTTGCGAAGATTTTTCAGGGAGATGAAAGCCTTGGCGTCAAAATCCATCACGACCGCCCCAAGTTTGGAAGCAAAATGAGACGTATCAAAAGTCGTAATCGGGGAGATGCCGCTGTCTCCCTTGAAAAGTTTCTGGGCGAAAGCATCCTTTCCAAACCCTAAGGGAGTGACCAGGCCGACCCCGGATATGACCACACGATTACACTTTGTAACCGACGGGTTACTCATGGGCAATCCCTCTCGGGGTGTACCTTCCCAAAACAATAGCGGTGTTGTTTCCGCCGAAGGCAAAAGAATTGGAAAGAACAATATTCACCTCCGCCTTCCGGCAACCTTCGGAAACATAGTCAAGATCACATTCGGGGTCGTTTTCGGTCAGGTGAATCGTTGGCGGAATAAAATGCTGAAAAATCCCCAGAACGCAAGCCACTCCTTCAATGGCGCCGGCCGCGCCCAAGGTGTGGCCCGTCATGGATTTTGTGGAACTTACCGGGATGTGATAGGCCCGTTTGCCGAAAACCGCCTTGATCCCCCTGGTTTCTATCACATCGTTAGCAGAGGTGGCCGTGCCATGAGCGTTGATATAGTCCACCTGCTCAGGGGTTACGCCGCTGTCCTGCAAGGCGGCCTCCATACAGCGCACGGCCCCGGAAGCCTCGGGATCCGGAGCGGTCATATGGTAGCTGTCGCAACTCACCCCGTATCCGAGGAGCTCTCCATAGATGTGCGCCCCCCGCTTTTGCGCCTGGCTCAATGCCTCCAGGATCATGATGCCGGCACCTTCGCCGAGAGAGAGCCCCTGCCGGTTTTTGTCAAAAGGCTTGCAATATTCCCGATCCACCGCCTGCAGGGCATTAAAAGCGGCATAAGTAATGCGGCAAAGGGGTTCAGTGCCGCCGGCGATAACAACGGTTGCCATTCCCTCCCGGATCAGATCCCCGGCATACCCGATGGCCGTGGCGCCGGATGAACAGGCGGTCATGAATGTGGTTTTGGGTCCCATGAGCCCTAAGTTTGAGGCGATCTGGTCTGCGGAAGAGGCGCAGCAAAAGGCTGAAAAACGTGAATACCTGACGCCTTTTTCGTTGCCCTGGAGATATTGGCGATAGGCCTCCTCGCCTTCCAGCATGCCGCCGGCCCCGCCGCCAATAACAACGCCGGTATCCGCCTGCAGGACTTCCGGAAAAGGGAAAAGTCCCGCATCGCTCAAGGCCTCTATCGCAGCCGCCGTAGCCATGCGGTCCGAACGAGACATACGCTTTAATGTGAATTCCGGCGGGATCATCTCGCGGGGGACAAAGTTTTTTACTTCCCCGCCGGTCCGGGTTCTGAAATCGGCTGTATCAAAGACCGTGACCGGTCCGATGCCGCATACACCTTCCCTTAGAGCTGCGCTGAATTTAGACGCACTCCCGGCGATGGCATTGATGGTTCCCAGTCCGGTTATAACGACTCTTTCTTTTTCCATAAGAACTGATTAATAACTATTTGTGATGAATGGGAAATTATTATTTTAAAATAACAAAGGGAAATTGAAGGTGTCAAGATCATATCCGTGGGGATATCCGCTTGTGTCCGTCGATTATAGTTAACAGAAAGCTGTAATAATTAGGTAGACAGACTGAATGTTTTTTATTTGACATTTATTTGATAAGAACTTGCTTTTTAATAGAAAGAGGTTAAGGGAAGAAAAAGACATAGTCAAGGAGAAAAACAGGGCCAAAAGCCAAGGAGACGGAGGGATCTCTGGTTAGGCTGCAACAGGTTTAAATCTCTTGCCGACTTGATAACGATTACTGTTTGACCTTTCCTCGAAATAATGGACACCTCTAAGAATTTGTATTATTAGGAAGGAGGTGCCTATGGGGGAAAGACATCGTTATTTTAGCCGTGAGTTCAAACGAGATGCAGTGCAGTTGGTC
>JBEKQA010000291.1:0-3266 GCA_049520195.1 Bacteroidales bacterium | reverse complement strand
TGTTTTTGTGGATATATGCCCGGGTGTACGATTCTGTCGAAGGATCGTAACTAATAATCAGCCAGGCGACGGTAGTGCTCGCGGATGAGCTCCATACAATATCCCCGGCCGTGTACAGCGGCGCAATCGTTGTCACGGTAGTGACCGTACCTGTGGTTGTTGCAGTCGAACCTGAACTGCTGGAACAGCCCATAATAGTCACGCACAGGACAAGAAAAATACTCAGGGTAATGAAAATTCTGGCGGAATTTTTCATATACTACAGTTATGCTGCAGGATATTAAAAATTGTTTAACCGGCGATATAAATATCCGGGTCAGCCCGGTTCATCCTTAACAGCAACAGGATCCGGTGATCCGGCTTCCCTAAAAAATGTAAAAAAAAGGATAATTTTTCTGATTTGTCGGATTACGCTTCCTTCTTCTCCGGTTTCTTGTAGGTCTCGACAAGCGTGATCTCGGAGATGCCGTTTACGAGCTCGAAACCTTCATGGATGATCCTGCCCCGCCACAGGAGCCAGCGCCGGTCATAGTTGATTCCGGGCGGGAGGGTGACCGTTGCCTTACTGTCATCAAGGGCAACTTCCATATCCTTCCCGGCGTAGAGCCGGATAAGTCCCTTGAGCTGTTCAAGCGGATCGGTTACAATCTCCTCGATCTTGTAATGGTAGGTCAGCGTCTGGCCGGCGAGCGGTGCATTAAAATCGACGATCACCTTGGAGCCGATCACATCGACAACCACACCTTCTCCATGTTCCTCGACGTTAATCCGCATCCCGCGGGTCGGTTTGTCCTTGAACTTGTTCTTGGGGTATGACTGGACTTTTTTTAAGTCGCGCTCGCCAAATGCCTTCTCCGGCAGGACGGTCACATCGGCTTCGGTGCCGACATCCTTTCCGGCAAGTTCCTCGTCAAGGCCGATGATTACATGCTTCTGGCCGACACAGATGGTGACCGGCCCGTAGATGGCGGTCGTGCTGTGGATATCCGCGGCCTTTGCCGCATCTTCATCGGTGGTATCAAAAATCATGCCATTTGCGCTGCCGGTATAACTGAGTTTAACAAAATCTCCTTCTTTTATTGCCATACATCACCTGACTATATTAAATCGCAACAATGACAGATAAAAGTGTGGCACAAAAAATGCTCGAAATAGAACTCAAAGTGCGGGTGGATTCCCTCGATCCTATCCGGCAGAACCTTATAAACAGGCACGCGGAGTTCCAGGGAAAACAGCACGAACACGATATTTATTATAACGCCCCGCACCGTGATTTCGGCTCAACCGACGAAGCCCTGCGGGTACGGTACACGGACGGCCACGTTCTGGTTACCTATAAAGGAAAGAAACTCCGCGATTACGGGCTCAAGGCACGCGAAGAGCTCAATACAACTGTTGAATCCGGCGAGGTTTTCGAGCAGATCCTCGACCGGCTCGGGTTTACAAAGACTGCAGAAGTGAACAAGTGGCGGGAGAATTACCGGCTTGGGAATACATCGTTTGCACTGGATCTGGTTGACGGTCTCGGAACCTTTGTTGAGATCGAGGTCATGGCCGAAAACGACGGTGCAGATGTCACCGGGAAAATTCAAAAGTATGCAAAAGAGATGGGAATCTGTGGCGAGCCGATTCTCGCATCCTATCTCGAACTGCTCCAGTCTACATGCTGAGCAGTTCGACTTTGATATCTTTTGCCTCGTTCCCGAAGTGGAGCATGGCACAGTAGCCGTCCATAGCGGGACCGGGATTCACAATTTTTACGCCGTCAACATCCTTGACGCCGCGCTGCTCGTGGATATGGGCACAGCAAACCAGATCAAAGTTTTTTATATGGCGGCGGATGCTCTGGCTGCCCACATGCTCGCCATTGATAAGATCGAGCGTATCGAACGGCGGGGCGTGTGAGATAAGGACGTTGTGGACGGTTTTTTCCATCTTTTCCATCCCGGTGTGGAGCAGATCATCGATCTGCTTGTCGGTCAGCTCAAACGGCGTGTTAAAAGGTGTTGGGTTGGAACCACCAATGCCTACAAGGGTCATTGTGCCCAGGTTTATCTGGGCACCGTGGAGGCAGACTGCGTCTGAATGTTCAAGCGTATCGAGGATCTCTCTGGGGTCACAGTTGCCCGGTACCGCAAAACAGGGTACGTCAATGCGTGAAAGCACATCGTCAACAGTGTCCACAGGACCCATATTGGTGATATCGCCGGCAATAAATACAGCTTCCGGATTCAATTCCAGAAATGAATCAATTTTACCGAATTGACCATGGAGATCTGCTATCAAAAGCACATCTTTCATGGTATATTATTTCAAACGGCGTCTAAAAAACCTTATCTCAGGCTTGTTCCACGAACCTGTCAGTTTTCCTCCGAGGGCAAGTTCGCCGCAGATTTTTTCGGTTTCCGAAAGAAGCGACCGCGCACGAGTCCCGGCAAGCGGTGTACCGGGAAGCGGGATAAACCGGTGGACGTGGATCTTACCCATCCGGGCTACCTCCTGTATGGCGGAGGCGGTCTCCCGCTGGTCTTCATCGGTTTCAAACGGAAATCCCACAATAAAATCGACGACAGGAGTGATCCCGGTGTCATAACAGAGTTCTGCCGCCCGGATCGCCTCTGCGATCGTGTGCCCCCGGTGCAGCCGGGAGAGTATGGCATCGCTCCCTGACTGGGCTCCAAAGTGCAGTTTGGTGTTGGTGCAGTAACCGGTGATAAGGGAAAGCGACTCTTCACAGATAAACTCTGGCCTGACCTCGCTCGGGAATGTCCCAAAAAAGATCTGGTGAGACAGTTTTTTCAGGAGGTGCTCGATCCTGTCGAACCGGGGATGGATCCCATCCGAGCCATAGGCAAAGGCATTGGGAGTGACAAACCGGGCCTGCCCGTACCGGTTTGCGTACCTGACAATCTCATCGATCGAACGGTGCCGCATGCAGTGACCAAATATCTGCGGCGTCTGGCAGTAGCCGCAGGAAAAAGGGCAGCCGCGGGAGATCTCCACGTACCCCATCACTTCAGAGAACGGGGGATATGCATCGAGCCGGACGCTGCTTTTTGCCGGTTCGTACCAGTCCCGGGTAGCAACGCCGGGGATATGCTCATCCTTTCCGACTTCCAGTTCGGCAAGGAGCCGTGGGAGCGTGTATTCTCCCTCCCCCACAACAACATAATCCGCATACGCGGACACCTCCCGCCAGCAGGCAGTTGCATGGGGCCCCCCGACAACGGTGATGCAGTCCGCATCTGCAATCTCATCATGGTACC
>JBEKQA010000290.1:3156-4310 GCA_049520195.1 Bacteroidales bacterium | reverse complement strand
CTTGGGTGTGGTTACCGTCGGACTGTTGGCCTGTATCGGATTCACTCCCCTATCTTATTTCTGGTTTTATAGGGTTTCCGGCCTGTCTGCTGAGTTAACGCAATTCGCTCTTACCCCGGTTAAACTGTTGACGATCATGCCCGGATTATGGATGCTGGTCTCCTTCCAACGGTCAGTCCTAGTAAGTGCCCGCCACACCGCGCCCACAACCTGGGCTACTGGGCTGGAACTGCTGATTGTCTTGGCCACCCTTTTCGTGTCCATTGGTTACCTGGATTTCGTCGGGGCCCTGGCGGCGGCTACGGCTTTCCTCCTGGGTCGAATCGGCGGTATACTATACCTATTTCGTCCTTTTTCAAAGGTTGTAAAAACATTCAATTAAAAATTTTTTCCCACCCTCAACTCGAATGGGGGTTTGTTTGATAAGAATATTAGGTTTGAGATTGTCAGCCATGCGGTTCTGATGATTTAATAAAGTCGCTCTAAAGAAATTGAGCGGTTTCTTTATACTGGCGGAAGCACAGATAATCGTCAACGATGCTTTGGAGGCTTCCCCGCACCAGCCGGGGCATCTGTCCAAGGCCCAAGTAAAGGAGAGACCGTGAGCAAACAGACACGGGTCAGCAACCCGATATACAGTTTTTTGCCTATGGAAGTCGAGGGATTCGATTCCCTGGCCGAGCTGGCGTTGGATATGAAAATGTATTGGAATCATTCGGCCGATGAAGTGTGGAGACAGCTTGATCCGGCTCTATGGGAGCTCACCTATAACCCCTGGGTCGTTCTGCAGACGGTCTCTCGAGATCGGATCGAGCTTTTGTCGGCCGACCCGGTTTTCCGCCGGAAGGTGGAAGATCTCTTGCAAAACAAGCGCCGTGAAGAGGAATTGCCCGCCTGGTTTCAAAAAAATCATGCGGAAACCTCTCTGACCTCAGTAGCCTACTTCAGTATGGAATTCATGTTGAGTGAAGCCTTGCCCATCTATTCGGGCGGGCTTGGAAACGTGGCCGGCGATCAACTCAAAACCGCCAGTGACCTGGGTGTGCCGGTAATCGGCGTAGGACTGCTTTATCAGCAAGGGTATTTTCGCCAGGTCATAGACAAAGACGGGGCCCAGAAGGCCCTTTTCCCATATAATGATCCCGGTCAATTAC
>JBEKQA010000290.1:0-3146 GCA_049520195.1 Bacteroidales bacterium | reverse complement strand
TGGACAGCAATGATTCGGCCAATTTCACGGCCCGTCGCGGGATCACCAGTGAATTGTATGGGGGTGGTCCGGAGTTGCGGCTTAATCAAGAAATGGTACTTGGAATCGGCGGATGGCGACTTCTGAGCGCTCTGGGCCATAAGCCCGAAGTCTGTCATCTGAATGAAGGGCATGCAGCCTTAGCCGTGCTGGAACGGGCCAGAAGCTTTATGGAAGAGACCGGACAGCCCTTCGAAGCGGCCCTGGCCGTCACCCGAGCGGGTAATCTTTTTACCACCCATACCCCGGTGAGTGCCGGTTTTGATTGTTTCTCTCCGGGTCTCATCGAGCAATATCTCGGTTGGTACGCCCAGAATATGCTGGGCATCTCCATCCACGATTTGCTGGCCCTTGGCCGCCGAAATCCGAACGATTCTTGCGAACCCTTTAATATGGCTTACCTGGCGGTACGAGGTAGCGGAGCGGTCAATGGGGTAAGCCGTCTGCACGGGCAGGTGAGCCGGCGTATCTTTCAGCCCTTTTTCCCCCGTTGGCCGGAAGAAGAAGTCCCGGTGGGCCATGTAACCAACGGAGTCCATATGCCGAGCTGGGATGCGGAAGAGTTCGATGCCCTGTGGACAGGCTCATGCGGAAAGGACCGTTGGATTGGAACCTTGGAGAACCTGGAAGAGGAAATGCGTCGTCTTCCCGACTCCAGGCTTTGGGAGTGCCGTGCTTCGGCTCGTCAGACTCTCGTAGACTATGTACGGGAACGGCTTTACAGGCAACTGGAAGCTGCCGGGACATCCCAAGAGGAGGTTGAGAGGGCGAGACATCTCTTAGACCCCAACACCTTGACGCTGGGCTTTGCCCGACGCTTTACCCTTTACAAGAGGCCCAATCTTCTATTGCACGATCCAGAGAGATTTCTTCGCCTTCTCACGAATCCTCAACATCCCATCCAACTCCTCATTGCCGGCAAGGCCCACCCTGCCGATCAGGCCGGGCAAACCCTGATTCAGGAGTGGACGGATTTCATTCTGCGGACCGAGGCCCGTAACCATGTGATCTTTTTAAGCGACTATGACATGCTTTTGACCGGACAACTGGTGCAGGGGGTGGATGTCTGGATCAATACGCCCAGACGACCTTGGGAAGCCTGTGGGACAAGCGGCATGAAAGTGCTGGTTAATGGCGGCCTGAATCTGTCGGAGTTGGATGGCTGGTGGGCGGAGGCCTACAGCCCTGAAGTTGGGTGGGCCTTGGGAGACGGCCGAGAACATGACGACCATCCGGCCTGGGATGCCGCCGAAGCAGAGGCCCTCTACCATCTGCTCGAACAGGAGGTCATCCCCGAATTCTATGCCCGCGATGAGAACGGCATCCCAACGGCCTGGGTGGCCCGGGTACGGGAGAGTATGGCCCGGTTAACACCGCGATTTTCCGCCAACCGAACAGTACGCGAATACACAGAACAACATTATCTGCCGGCTGCAGCCGCCTATCGTGAGCGTGCGGTTGATAAAGGGGCTTTGGGCAAGCAGATGACCGATTGGCAGTACGCCCTGGAAAAGAATTGGCCCACACTGCGTTTCGGTGAACTGAAAGTGGAAACCAACGGCGAACAGCACATCTTTGATGTTCAAATATATCTCAATGATCTTGATCCTAAGTCCGTCCAAGTCGAGCTTTATGCCGAAGGTACCAACGGCGACGGCCCTGTTCGGCTGGAGATGAAGCGCCTGCGCCCTTTGACGGGCGCTACGGGCGGATATGTTTATGGTGCCTCGGTTTCTGCAACCCGACCGGCGACAGATTATACGGCCCGGGTGATACCGTACTATCCTGGTGTTGCCGTTCCTCTGGAAGCGCCTTACATACTCTGGCAAAGATGATGCGGTTTCGACTGAAGAGACATGGGGAGCGGCCTGAGAGTTCAAAAAAGTCTGAGGGTCGAAGTGCGTTTTAGTTCTGACCGGTAGATCAGGGAAGATGAAACGATTAAGTGATGGAAGATGGCCAGACTAAATCGGGACGACCAGGCCTATGGAAAAGGTTTCTTAAAAGGATTTGGCTGTGAGAAACGGAAATATTACGGTCACCAAATCCGGAAAGATGGATATGGAAGCCGGCTTTGTCCTGACTATTAATGGCGGCTCGTCGAGCATCAAATTTGCGCTTTATAAGGCAGGTGATCCGCCCAAACAGCGGCTTAAGGGGAAGGTTGACCGTATCGGCTTGCCCAATACAAATCTGACTTTCAACGACCTGACTCAGAATCAGCAGGACAGTCGAGACATCAAAGCCTCTGATTACCGGTCGGCAGCGGAGGTACTGGTCGATTGGCTCGAAGAGCGAATTGATTTCGCTTCCATCAAGGCAGTGGGACACCGAGTGGTCCATGGTATGAAATACACCGCGCCCGCGCGTATCACACAGGAATTGCTGGATGAGCTGCATCGCATTCGTCCGTACTACCCGGATCATCTGCCTGGCGAAATTGAATTGATCGAGGCGTTTCGCCAGCGTCAACCCAAACTGGCTCAGGTGGCCTGCTTTGACACGGCATTTCATTGCACTATGCCACGCGTGGCCCGGCTTTTGCCTATCCCGCGTTGTTTCGACGCGATGGGGATCCAACGATACGGTTTCCACGGCTTGTCCTATGCCTATCTTCTGGAGGAACTCGCTCGTGTCGCCGGTCCGAAGGCGGCTCAAGGCCGCCTGATCCTGGCTCACCTCGGCAACGGCGCCAGCCTGACCGCCGTGCGCGACGGTCAGAGCGTCGATACCAGCATGGGATTCACCCCTGCCGCCGGGCTACCGATGGGGACCCGACCAGGCGACCTCGATCCCGGCGTGGCCTGGTTTATGATGCAGGCCGAAAGCCTGACGCCCACCCAGTTCAACCATCTCATCAATCATGAATCCGGACTCCTCGGTGTTTCTGAAACCAGTTCCGATATGCGCGATTTGATCGAGCGCCAGGCCGCCGATGTGCGCGCCGCTGAAGCGGTCTCGCTGTTCTGCTATCAGGCCAGAAAATGGATAGGGGCATTTACGGCGGTGCTCGGCGGACTGGACACGCTGGTGTTCGCTGGCGGCATCGGTGAGAACGCTCCAGAAGTCCGGGCCCGG
Source organism: Bacteroidales bacterium (assembly GCA_049520195.1). Classification (GTDB taxonomy): domain Bacteria; phylum Bacteroidota; class Bacteroidia; order Bacteroidales; family FEN-979; genus FEN-979. The sequence goes on along the minus strand of JBEKQA010000290.1, from coordinate 29 downwards.
ATCTGCGACGGGCTGGAATTCCTTGGAAT
>JBEKQA010000289.1:0-4072 GCA_049520195.1 Bacteroidales bacterium | reverse complement strand
ATAACCGATGAACATCCTCCCGAAGCAGGAATGGTATAGGTTACTTCATAGGTACCTCCGGCACTTGTGCTGGGTGTAATATCGCCGGTTGTAGCATCAAGTGTAAGCCCTGAAGCAGCGCTATATGTTCCACCTGTATAAGCTCCTGTGCCATTTAATGTGACGGGTTGCGGGGTTACTATTGAAGTACAGAAAGGAGTACCTGCATAGGAGATTGTAGCAGTTGGAATTGGTGTGACAGTGATGGTAAAGATCATCGGTGTCCCAACGCAGCCATAAGCTGTAGGAGTTACGGTGATGGTTCCAAATATTGGTGATGTGCCCATGTTTGTAGTGGTAAACGGCAGGATATTACCTGATCCGCTGGCTGCCAGTCCTATTGAGGTGTTGTTATTTGTCCATGCGTAGGAGGTAGCCGGGTCTTCAGGACTTGTAAAGTCAATTTCTGAGGTAGTGACACCTTTGCAATAGGTAAAGTTAGAGACCTGGTCGGCAGTTGCAGTGGGATAGACAGTGACGGTAACCATGAAGGTACCGTCTGTGCAGGTTCCGGCTGTCGGGGTGACGGTATAGATTGCAGTCACAGTCCCGTTGGTCGTATTGGTAAGGGTCCCAGTAATGGAAGAACCACTTCCTGCAGCTCCGCCTGTAAATCCCGATCCAGATGGTGCAGACCATGAATAGGATGTGCCGGATGGTACGATTCCATTAACACTATTGACAGGAGTAACGGTAAATTGAACATCACCACAGGTTTCCGTTGCCATTGCTGAGATATATGGTGTCGGATTGAGAGTGACGGTAACCGTGAAGGTACTGCCTGTGCAGCTTCCGGCTGTCGGAGTGACAGTATAAGTTGCAGTTGTCTGGGCATTTGTTGTATTTATCAGGATTCCTGTGATGGAAGAACCGCTTCCGGCTGCTCCTCCTGAGAATCCTGATCCCGAAGGTGCAGACCATGAATAGGATGTACCGGATGGTACGATGCCATTATCGCCATCAACAGGAGTGACAGTAAACTGTGATCCTCCGCAAACGGTCGCATTCATGGCTGTTATTGCAGGTGTAGGATCCAGAGTAACGGTAACTGTAAATGGACTGCCCGTGCAGCTTCCGGCTGTCGGGGTGACGGTATAGGTTGCTGTTGTCTGGGTATTGGTAGTATTCATGAGGGTTCCCGTGATGGAAGAACCGCTACCGGCTACTCCTCCTGAGAATCCTGATCCCGAGGGTGCAGACCATGAATAGGATGTACCGGATGGTACGATGCCATTAACACTATTGACAGGAGTAACGGTAAATTGAACGTTACCACAGGTTTCCGTTGCCATTGCTGAGATATATGGTGTCGGATCGAGGGTGACGGTAACCGTGAAGGTACTGCCTGTGCAGCTTCCGGCTGTCGGGGTGACAGTATAAGTTGCTGTTGTCTGGGCATTTGTTGTATTTATCAGGGTTCCTGTGATGGAAGAACCGCTTCCGGCTATTCCTCCTGAGAATCCTGATCCTGAAGGTGCAGACCACGAATAGGATGTGCCGGATGGTACGATGCCATTAACACCATCAACAGGAGTAACGGTAAATTGAACACCACCGCAGGTTTCCGTTGCCATTGCTGAAATATCCGGCTTGGGAACAAGGGTAACGGTTAAAGTGAATGTAGCTCCGGTGCAACTTCCGGCTGTCGGGGTAACAGTATAGGTTGCGGTCACAGTGCCGTTGGTCATATTGGTAAGGGTTCCTGTGATGGAAGAACCGCTTCCGGCTGCTCCTCCTGAGAATCCTGTTCCCGAGGGTGCAGACCATGAATAGGATGTGCCGGATGGTACGATGCCATTATCGCCATCAACAGGAGTGACCGTAAACTGTGACCCTCCGCAAATGGTCGTATTCATGGCTGTTATTGCAGGTGTAGGATCCAGGGTAACGGTAACCGTAAATGGATTGCCCGTGCAGGTTCCGGCTGTTGGGGTGACGGTATAGGTTGCTGTTGTCTGGGTATTGGTCGTATTCATTAGGGTTCCCGTGATGGAAGAACCGCTACCGGCTACTCCGCCTGTAAATCCAGATCCCGAAGGTGCAGACCATGAATAGGATGTGCCGGATGGTACGATTCCATTAACACTATTGACAGGAGTAACGGTAAATTGAACGTTACCACAGGTTTCCGTTGCCATTGCTGAGATATACGGTGTCGGATCTAGGGTATCAGTTACAATGAATGTAGCTCCCGTGCAGCTTCCGGCTGTCGGGGTGACAGTATAAGTTGCTGTTGTCTGGGCATTTGTTGTATTTATCAGGGTTCCTGTGATGGAAGAACCGCTTCCGGCTACTCCTCCAGAGAATCCTGATCCTGAGGGTGCAGACCATGAATAGGATGTGCCGGATGGTACGATGCCATTAACACCATCAACAGGAGTAACGGTAAATTGAACACCACCGCAGGTTTCTGTTGCCATTGCTGAAATGACCGGTTTTGGATCAAGGGTGACGGTAACTGTAAATGCGCTGCCAGTGCAGGTTCCTGCTGTCGGGGTGACAGTATAGGTTGCAGTTACAACCCCATTGGTTGTATTCATCAGTGTTCCGAAGATGTCGGTTTGATCAGTACCTGCTGCTCCACCTGTAAATCCTGTTCCCGAGGGTGCGAACCATGAATAGGATGTACCGGATGGTACGATGCCATTATCGCCATCAACAGGAGTAACCGTAAACTGTGATCCTCCGCAAATGGTCGTATTCATGGCTGTTATTGCAGGTGTAGGATCCAGAGTAACGGTAACTGTAAATGGACTGCCCGTGCAGCTTCCGGCTGTTGGGGTGACAGTATAGGTTGCTGTTGTCTGGGCATTTGTTGTATTCATGAGGGTTCCTGAAATATTGGAACCACTGCCAGCAACTCCACCAGAGAATCCTGTTCCTGAAGGTGCAGACCATGAATAGGTTGTACCATCTGGTATAATGCCATTTGTAACATTTACAGGAGATACAATAAATTGTGTTCCACCGCAGGTCTCCGTTGCCATTGCTGAAATAACCGGTTTTGGATCAAGGGTGACGGTAACCGTGAAGGTGTTGCCAGTGCAGGTTCCTGCTGTCGGGGTGACAGTATAGGTTGCAGTCACAACGCCATTGGTTGTATTCATCAGGGTTCCAAAGATATCGGTTTGATCAGTGCCTGCAGCTCCGCCAGTAAATCCTGTTCCTGAAGGTGCAGACCAGGAATAAGTTATGCCATCAGGTACAATGCCATTGGTAACATTTACAGGAGATACAGTAAATTGTGTTCCACCGCAGGTCTCCGTTGCCATTGCTGAAATGACCGGTTTTGGATCGAGGGTGACAGTAACCGTGAAGGAGCTGCCTGTGCAGGTTCCTGCTGTCGGGGTGACAGTATAGGTTGCAGTTACAACGCCATTTGTTGTATTCATCAGGGTTCCGAAGATATCGGTTTGATCAGTACCTGCAGCTCCGCCAGTAAAACCTGTTCCTGAAGGTGCAGACCAGGTATAAGTTGTACCATCAGGTACAATGCCATTGGTAACATTTACAGGAGATACAGTAAATTGTGTTCCACCGCAGGTCTCCGTTGCCATTGCTGAAATAACCGGTTTTGGATCAAGGGTGACGGTAACCGTGAAGGTGCTGCCAGTGCAGCTTCCTATGGTCGGGGTGACGGTATAGGTTGCAGTTACAACGCCATTTGTCGTATTCATCAGGGTTCCGAAGATATCGGTTTGATCGGTACCTGCAGTTCCGCCGGTAAATCCTGTTCCTGAAGGTGCAGACCAGGTATAAGTTGTACCATCTGGTACAATGCCATTGGTAACATTTACAGGAGATACAGTAAATTGTGTTCCACCGCAGGTTTCCGTTGCCATTGCTGAAATGACAGGTTTTGGATCAAGAGTGACGGTAACCGTGAAGGTGGTACCAGTGCAGGTTCCTGATGTCGGGGTGACGGTATAGGTTGCAGTCACAGTGCCGTTGGTCGTATTGGTAAGGGTTCCTGTGATGGAAGAACCGCTTCCGGATGCTCCTCCTGAGAATCCTGATCCCGAAGGTGCAGACC
>JBEKQA010000288.1:0-4182 GCA_049520195.1 Bacteroidales bacterium | reverse complement strand
AGAAAATGACCCTGAAAACCTCAGAGTGTCGGATAAAAGGCATCCACGATGTGGTTGACCTGCTCTAGGCCATTGACAACCAGCACAGAAACTATATCAAACCTGACTTCATCGCTCAATTTCATTTTCGTGACATAGGCATCGGCAGCCCTGATCAACGAACGCTGCTTATCCCGCGTAACGGCAGTTTCCGGCTCTCCGGCAAACTTCGAATGGCGTGACTTCACCTCCGCAACTACAATATATTTCCCGTCCCGGGCGATGATATCGATCTCGTTCCTTCCCAGTGCCCAATTCCTCTCCAGAATTTTAAATCCTTTCTTCTCAAGGTACTTTACGGCAATATCTTCGCCTTTTCTTCCGAAATCATTATGCTCGGCCATAACTGGTTATTAGTGATCAGTGAAGTGTGTGGTTAAAAAATTATTTCTGTTTCTTTTCCTATAGTTAGTCTGACGTTTCTGCCTAAGATTAATGCCAGGTTCGTTTCTCCGTGACCGGCAGGAAAATCGAAACAGACGGGGTAATCGTATTCCGCAACGGCTTCTGCAATGATCTCGTTCGCAGTGCGCCCGTATGGAACTTTATTGTCATTCATCCTGTCCATGCCACCGACGATCAGTCCCTTCAGTTTTTTCAGCTTTCCTGCCCGTTTCAGGTTCATTATCATCCGGTCAATGTGGTACAGATATTCATCCACATCCTCCAGGAAAAGGATCTTACCGGCCGTATCTATTTCAGAATCAGATCCCATCAGGGAATAGAGCACGGAAAGGTTTCCACCTGTCAGGATGCCCTCAGTTTCACCTTGCCGGGCAAGCGGGGTGGCTGTATAAGAATAGCTCCGGAGCTTCCCGAAGAGAGCATTTCTCAAAGTTTCCTGCGAATCGTCATTCGCATCATCGGAAGTGATATTGATGGGCATAATGGCATGAATGGTTTCGATGCCCAGGTGCCGGTGAATATGTGAATGCAGGACGGTTATGTCGCTGTAGCCCACGATCCATTTCGGCTTTTTCAGGAGAGTGGTAAAATCGAGATGATCGATGATCCTCACCGTTCCGTATCCTCCCCGTGCACAGACCACGGCCCGTATTGAGTCGTCATCAAGCATCTGCTGCAGATCGGCCAGCCGCTGATCGTCCTTGCCGGCAAACTGATTGCACTTTCTGAAAATATTGGTCCCCAGCTCGACCTCAAGTCCCCATTTCTGAAAAACCCTGATGCTCGGATGTACCTCTTCAAAGTTAATACATCGTGCCGGGGCAATGATGCCTATCTTGTCGTCTTTATTCAGATAAGGTGGTGTTATCACGTTCTCCTGGTCTTGATCTTTGCCTGTCGCTGCAGCATATTCCTCACGGGAACGCTTGCAAAAACAGGACGTAAGCAATGAGATTTTACTATCTTTGCCGAAAATTACAAAATTATATGGAACTCCCGTCAAACGAACGCAAATTTAAGCGTACTCTTGTCACTTCTGCGCTCCCTTATGCCAATGGGCCCCTTCACATTGGCCACCTGGCAGGCGTTTACATTCCTGCTGATATCTACGTTCGTTATCTCAGGATGAAGAAGGAGGATGTGATCTTCATCGGGGGATCCGACGAGCACGGTGTTCCTATCACCATCAAGGCGTTACAGGAAGGAGTTACCCCCCAGGAGATCGTCGACCGCTACCATGCGATCATTAAGAAGTCATTTGAGGAATTCGGTATCTCTTTCGATATTTATTCAAGGACATCCAACAAGATCCATCATGAAACTGCTTCTGCTTTCTTCCGCAAGCTTTATGATGCCGGAAAATTCATAGAAAAAGTAAGCCAGCAATATTACGACGAGGAGACCGGGCAGTTCCTGGCCGATCGCTATATTACCGGTACCTGTCCCCACTGCGGCTATGAAAAGGCCTATGGCGACCAGTGCGAGAAATGCGGAACCTCTCTCAACGCCACCGACCTGATCAATCCTGTTTCGGTTCTCAGTGGTAATTCGCCGGTGCTGAAAGATACAAAGCATTGGTTTCTGCCGCTTGACGAGTACGAGCCGTGGTTAAAGAAATGGATACTTGAAGGGCATAAAGACGACTGGAAGACAAATGTTTACGGGCAATGCAAATCCTGGCTTGACCAAGGCCTGCAGCCCCGTGCCGTGACCCGCGACCTGAATTGGGGCGTAAAAGTCCCGGTTGAAGGTGCCGACGGTAAAGTCCTTTATGTGTGGTTTGATGCACCTATCGGTTATATATCAGCTACAAAGGAACTTACTTCCGACTGGGAAAAATACTGGAAAGATCCCCAGACCCGCATGATCCATTTCATCGGGAAAGATAACATTGTATTTCATTGCATCATCTTCCCTGCCATGCTTAAGGCCGAAGGCACTTTCATCCTGCCCGATAATGTGCCTGCTTTTGAGTTCCTGAACCTCGAGGGCGACAAGATCTCGACCTCACGCAACTGGGCAGTATGGCTTCATGAATACCTTATCGATTTCCCCGGCAAGCAGGATGTTTTGCGTTATGTGTTGACTTCCAATGCGCCCGAGACCAAAGACAACGATTTTACCTGGAAAGATTTCCAGGCCAAAAATAACAACGAGCTCGTAGCCATCCTTGGCAACTTTGTAAACCGTACCATGGTGCTTACCCATAAATATTTCAACGGTATCGTTCCCAAAAAAAGCACGCTGAATGAAAGCGACATGGAAGCGCTGGATGGAATGGCACAGTTCCCCGGCAGGATCGCAACTGCCCTTGAGAATTTCCGTTTCCGCGAGGCCCTGGGTGAGTTCATGAACCTGGCACGGCTTGGCAATAAGTACCTGACCGACAATGAGCCATGGAAAAAATTCCCGGGAGATGTTGAACGTACGGGCACCATCCTCAATATATCGTTGCAGATCTGCGCACAGCTTTCCATCGTGGGAGAACCCTTCCTTCCCTTCTCGTCAGAGAAGATCAGGAAGATGCTGAATATCGCGTCATTCTCATGGGCTGAAGCAACAGATCTTGAATGGCTTAAGGCAGGAGATAAACTTAATCCGGCTGATTATGTATTCGATAAGATCGACGACGGACCCATCCAGGCACAGGTTCAGCGTTTGCTGGAGACGAAAAAGAACAATGAAGCCGCCACTGCAGAGGCTACAGCCGGGCAACCGGTGAAGCCCGGGAAGGCAGAGGTGAGTTATGAAGAATTCTCGAAGATGGATATCCGTGTGGCGACTGTACTCGAGGCGGAGAAGATACCGAAAACCAATAAGCTGATGAAACTGAAGGTGGATACCGGGCTGGACCAGCGGACGCTGGTGGCAGGTATTGCCGAATATTATGAACCTGAGCAGGTTGTAGGAAAGAAGATCTGTATCCTTGCGAATCTTGAGCCAAGAAAGTTGAAGGGGATCGAAAGTAAGGGAATGATTTTGATGGCCGAGGATCCGGATGGGAGGCTGTTCTTTGTTCAACCGGATAAGGAGGCTGGTAATGGGGGGACGATAAAGTGACCCCACCCCCGGCCCCTCCCCCAAGAGGGAGGGGAGTTTGGTGACGCGTAACGCGTGACGCGGAAGGAAGTGGTGAAGTGACCCCACTCCCTAACCCCCTCCCCCAAGAGGGAGGGGAGAATAAATTGGTTGAGTGATAATTGTTAATTTCCCTATATTTGCACCCTTAATTTTCAATCTTTAATTGCATCCGGCCCCGTAGTTCAATGGATAGAACGGAAGTTTCCTAAACTTTAAATGCAGGTTCGATTCCTGCCGGGGCTACCAGCTATACTGTATATCAATAACTTACATTATTTTGAACACATTTTGAACATTTTGTAAGTTTCTTTCACAAGTACCCTCCTATTTGATGTACATATCTGGGATCAGAATGAAGTGTTTTGCAGTCGGTGTATAAAACATCAGTTAACAGTAATATTATTAAAGGATCGCAGTCATTGCACTCTCACATTTGCCTTCACATCTTTAACAAATCTTTTTCCAAGGTCAATTGATTGATAAGTCCTAAAATGAGAATTCGTTTTAAAAAGGTGAAGAACTGGGAAATAGTGTGTATTGCAAAATCCGGTGATATTGACCACCTAAATCCGGTTGAAAGTGACCACCTTCTTTCCGGTGCAAATTGACCACCCCCATTTTCTCCTCATTTTTTCCCGATCTTATCGCTTTTAGACG
>JBEKQA010000287.1:0-2834 GCA_049520195.1 Bacteroidales bacterium | reverse complement strand
TGGGCAGATACACTTTCAACGAGCCATCCATAAGTAACGCTTGTATTCATAGCTTGAGCAATCTGATAGGTCATATCCGTGCCCTGGGCATCAATTGTTGGATGCTGAGTGTACGAACCAGAAGAAACTAATGAGCTAATTTCACGTGATATGGTGTCAGAGGGAATTGCAAAACCTAAACCTTGAGAGTTACTAATACCAGCAGTTGTAATGCCGACGACATCGCCTCCATAATCAAGAAGTGGACCCCCAGAATTGCCAGGGTTAATAGCAGTGCTTGTTTGAATAATATCAGGAATTGTCTGACCAGCGCTGCCTGAGCTTGATTGTTCAGTGATTGTGCGTCCTAAAGCGCTGATAACGCCTGTTGTTAATGTTCCTGACAAGCCGTATGGTGAACCTACAGCAACGACTGGGTCGCCTACATTAAGAGTTTCAGAGCTAACAAGTGTCAAAGACGTTAAGCCACTGGGCATCGGGCTAATGGTGAGAACTGCAAGGTCAGCTAGTGGATCCGACCCTAGCACTTTGGCTGGAAAAGAGTTGCCATCGGAAAAAGTGACGGTTTCATTGATTGCGTCTTGGATCACATGATTGTTAGTGACAACGACTTGTTGGTTGTTTACAGTTGCTATGAACCCTGAACCTTGCTGTTGTGAATAACCTAGAGTGCCGAAGAAACTGTATTCAGGCACAAGATCTTGAATTACAACCACCGAAGACTTAATTTGTTGATAAAGATTAGAAAGCGAAACATTCGAGCCCGTTAAGTATGTGGCGTTTGGATAAACAATATTGGTGGGATTTTGAGTGAAACTTTGCAGTTGACTTTGTAAAGTATTAAGCTTTGAGTTGAAATTTGAATAAGTCAATGCGAAGCCAATTAGACCTCCTGCAATCAAACCTATGAGAACAAGAATTACTAAAACAACTGCCGAAAAACGTTTAGCTTTTTGTGGCGACGGAATCGAAGGAATAGTAGGGATAGGTGGAGGTGGAATTTCCATCGGTCAACCCTTAAATTTCCCAAAGTTTTTTGGAAGCTTTATTGTCTGGCATTTTCGGTTCAGAATATTTCATCGCTTCCATAAATAGGTTTTTTGCAAGTGGGACATGTATCATCATTCTGTTGGATTGCACTGCCGCAATGAGGACATTTATGGTTCTTTTTGTTCACGTGAAGACCCTGTATTTCTTTAACTATTTTTCCATCTTTAAGAAGAAGCATCCTTTCAGTATGACGGGCCGCTTGAGCATCATGCGTGACCATTATTATAGTCGTTCCCTGCGTAAGGTTAAGGTTTGCGAGTAATTTGATGATTCCTTGCTTGTTTTGGCTGTCCAAGTTTCCCGTAGGCTCGTCAGCTAGAATGAAAGCGGGATCATTTGCTAAAGCCCGTGCAATTGCTACCCTTTGCTGTTCTCCAGCGCTGAGACGTTGCGGCCTATGTTCTTCTCTTCCTGAAAGACCAACCATCGCCAAGAGTTCGCTTGCCCTCTTCTTTCGTTCACTTTTTGATTTGATTCGTCCTTCCATGGGTAACTCGACATTTTCTCTGGCATTAAGATAAGGCAATAAATTGAATGTCTGAAAAACGAACCCCATCTTGTCTCTTCGGATCTTGTAGAGTTGATTTTCGGGTAAATTAGTTACGTCAACTCCATCTAATTGAATTTGGCCGCTCGTTGGTTTATCAATGCAGCCAATAACGTTTAGCAGTGTAGTTTTGCCTGAACCTGACGGACCCATAATTGCCATAAACTCACCTTTGTACACGGTGAGATTGAGGTTTGTTAAAGCTGGAACGTTTCTTTTGCCAAGGGAATATGATTTGCTCAGGTTTTCTATTTGCAATATGGGTTTACTCATATCTCATCGCCTCTGCTGGTCTTATTTTTGCAGCTCTCCATGCAGGATACAGACTTCCCAAAGTTCCAAGAAGAATTGCTGCACCAAATAGTATCAGTACAAGTTCGGGGCTTAATGTTGCTACTGATAATCCACTGATTCTTGTTGTGCCCGAAAGGAATCCGGCTGCTCTACTTCCTGCACCAATGCCAACGCTCGGGAGTAACGCTGATGCAAGGGTTGGTGCTGCAACACTTCCTATTGCGATACCCACTACTCCAGCGATTATACTTAGCAAGATGCCTTCAAGCATAAATTGACCCATAACTGCAGAGTTGCTAAAACCGATTGCTTTGAGGGTGCCAATCTCTTTGGTTCTTTCTTTGACCGTATAGAGCATGACAAATAAAACTATCAAGCTTGTTGCCGCAACAACCACAATAATTTCCTCAACTGCAGTTGAATATGTTTGACTAGTTGTTGATTGGGCAGCTGCTAATTCTGTATTGTAGGTGGTTTGTAACGTTTGAAGTTGAGTTAAACGGGTTTGGTCTGTTGTGACTGTAAGTTCTGGATGAATCGCGCTTATGGCATTAGCTACATCTGATACGTCGCCACTGTTTTGAGCAAAGACTGCGAGACTCGTTATGTAGCCTGTATTGTTGGTTATGGTTTGAGCGTCGGATAGGTTCATGTATAACGTTTGTGTTTCCGAAACAGATGATGGACTATAGATTCCTACAACAGTAAAGGTTTGATCTAAAATAGTGATTGTGTCACCTACCCCTGCATTGAAGTATGCTGAGTTATTTTCGCTAAGCAAAACATCTCCGCTAGAACTTGCCTGTAGGTTGTTGCCTGCTGTTATGTTTGTTGGCAAAATAGGATAGTTATTTATCAGATCAGAAGTCAGCGGGATACCTTCAATCGTGTAATCGACGGCGAGACGCGTGATGTCTCGCGTGTATCCGTTAAATGACAAGGT
>JBEKQA010000286.1:0-2687 GCA_049520195.1 Bacteroidales bacterium | reverse complement strand
AGCCCAGCAGTCAAATCGAAATCCTATACGAAGTGCGCGATCAACGGAAGAATCCGAAACTGATACAGATGTTCAACAAAGTTAAAAGGAGGAAATTACGATGAGTACTACTTTAACACACTTATAAAGATGGACGAAAGGAGAATGTTCATGAGAACAAACTTAAAAAAGAGGTCTTTTATCCTGGTGTTGGTGGTCTTGACGGCAATCACATTTTTTACCTTGAAATCGGAAACCCAGGCTGTAACAACCGCATTTACACCAACATTGAATTTTTATTCGGGGATCACCATAATTGCAGCCGGGCCGATTGGCGGAGGGGCTTTTATCCTGTTGTCAGGTACCTCAATTCCGAACAACTGGTATCCCTGTCTATCGACCCAGATAAACCAGCAACTGGCAACCGCTTTTACCGCTATCAGTTTAGGCAAGACGGTGATGGTTTATATGGACCCAGGCAACGCCCCATACACTATCCAGGGGATCTTTGTAAGCGAATAAAGATCCATAACAGATCCGGTTCAATTAATAAGGATGGAGAAGGGATGACAGCCCAGCAGTCAAATCGAAATCCTATACGAAGTGCGCGATCAACGGAAGAATCCGAAACTGATACAGATGTTCAACAAAGTTAAAAGGAGGAAATTACGATGAGTACTACTTTAACACAAATAAAGATGAATGAAAGGAGAATGGTCATGAGAACAAGTTTTAAAAAGGGATCTTTTATCCTGGTGTTGGTATTATTGACGGCGATTACATTTTTTGCCTTGAAATCGGAAACACAGGCAGCAAATACTTGGTATTATACGATTGCCATAAGTTCAGCCGGGCCGATTGGCGGAGGGGCTTTTATCCTGATGTCAGGTACAAGCGTTCCGCTGGCCTGGTATACTTGTTTATCGACCCAGATAAACCAGCAACTGGCAACCGCCTTCACCGCTATCAGTTTAGGCAAGACGGTGACGGTTTATCTGGACCTAAACACAAGCATTATCTCGGGGATCTTTGTAAACAATCCATAACAGATTAAGAACACAAGGAAAAAAAATTAATAATAAAGATTAAATTACCAGCTTAGCTGGTGCGAACCTAATAGGCTCTGCCGGTCAGTCGTGATAAAATCTCCTTCCCGATGGCCCCAAAGGAGGGGTAGGTCGGGAAGGAGATTAGCATGAAAGACCTACAGAGTTTTCCACATGTTAAGTGGGCGTGTAAATATCACCTTGTGTGGATTCCGAAATATCGCCGGAAGACAATTGCAAAACCACGACGGAGCAGTTCGACAAGGTCAACCAACAAACCGAAAGGAATAAAAAAATGAAGACACGGATAATGATACCCCCCAACAAGAGAATAACATGTTCGATGCATATGCACGCCCCACGGGCACTTAAATTGAACGGAACGAAACAGATTCTCATGGGCCTTGTCCTTGCGGTGGCCGTTACGTTGACGCAACCCGTGATGGCAGCAAGCCCAGCGCCGATCAACCTTAAATCGTGCTACCATTTCGCGATTCTGGCCTACTCCACGATCACCTCAACAGGTGGTGGCATCATTAATGGGGATGTCGGGTTATATCCTGCTGGTTCGCAGGGAATCCCGCCGGCACAGATCAACGGGACAATATACAACGGCGGCCCGATCGCCGCCCAGGCCCAACTCGACTTGAACGACGCGATAATCGCCGCCAGCCCGGCTCAGCTTCCAGGAGGTATCAATGTGGGCAACGGCGAGTTAGGTGGGCGAGTTCTGGCCCCTGGTGTCTATAAATCCGCGCCGGGCTCGTATGGCATAACCCTGGCGGATCTCACGCTCAATGGTGGTCCGAATGATGTCTGGGTGTTCCAGATGGCAAGCACACTCACCGTGGGCGTCGGGCGCCAGGTCATTTTGACCGGCGGCGCACGGGCCGGAAACATTTTCTGGCAGGTCGGCAGTTCAGCGACTCTTCAAACGTCCTCAGTCTTCAAGGGAACCATAATGGCATATGCATCCATCACGATGAATGCCAGCTCAACAATGGATGGCAGGGCGCTGGCGCAGACTGGAGCGGTTACATTCAACGGCAATAGCGGCAGTCTGCCGTCGCCGCTGTGGCAATACAGGGATCAACCCTGGCGTCTGCTGTTGATGGATCCTGAGGTTGATTGATCCTGAGGTGTGACGCCCAGTTCAGAACGCGCCTGAAGTTGTTCATCTGATCATACATGGCACTTGCCTGACGGTCGTACAGTTTAGGCCACAACGTGGAATTTGCCGAAAATTTCGTAGTTAAGTCTGGGCACTTCTGATCGGCGGACCAAACACCGTTCACGACGAACTTGTACTCGTGCGTTCCTCTCGGAAGACAGAGAGCGGAGGTCTTTCTTCAGGAGGCGGTTTCCGAAAATGATCCCTTCCCCGGCGCCGTCATCGCCATCCAAACCTTTGGAGATTTTTTGGGATTCAACCCCACGGCAAGATTCTGATTAATGATGCGGCTTCTTTAATCAGCGTTTTTGAGGTTGCCACTTCTTATGGATGCTAACTCGTTTTCTGATAGGGCGACATGCTGAGTTCAAACGGTAATCAACGAAAAGGTATTTAAACTTTATCGATTTTATGGTAAAAATGGACTATAAATTTTAAAATAAATTTTCTGAGTTTTTTCGGTGATCCTCTAACTAAGGGGTTCCAATGGA
>JBEKQA010000285.1:0-2503 GCA_049520195.1 Bacteroidales bacterium | reverse complement strand
CTCAAGGATGTCTCCGATTTCCTCCAGGTGATCTTCCACGAACTCGCCATTGGGCAGCACCGGCGACCCGTTCTTGTCTTCCCCCATTCCCGCCAGGATGCAGCAGACTCTTCCCTTCCCCGGCGTATCGCCCAAGTTGAACGAATCGACCTCGTGCCCGTGCATGAACTTGAACCGCTTTCCACCGATCTCCCTCTCGAATGGGCGAGACATTTTTTTGAAGAGCGGATGAGACAGGAACCCCGTGCCGATGAAATGGTCGAAGTCAACATCGTGGTTGCCGACCACGTAGATGGCGTTCATTGCGGCAAGCCGATCCAGCAGCAACTTGTGCTTCGTGACGATCTTGCTCGGGTTCATCTGCCAGAACTCGAACAGATCGCCCAGGACGATAAGCTCGCCCCGTTCCTGCGTGACGTAATCGAGAAACAGCCCCAGTTGCTTCTCCCGGTCGCCCAGTGCGAAATTGTCCCTCGGCCCACCGTCGCCCATGTGCAGGTCGCTGATGACGAAGATCGGACGGTTGTCGGCCATCTGGACCCTCTCTTTGAACCAAGCAGTCAAATGAGCAATGGGTTCGCTCGTCGCCAGAGTGGCATTCACCGGCCAGGGATTGGCACACAGCCCTTTCAAGGTGAATCTAACCTGTTGATACTTCGTGATTTATGGTAACTTGCCGCCTTTCGAACGTTATGGAATCTTGGGTTCAGGAGGCGACAAGGATGTTGCTCGGCAAACGTTTTCAAGCATTCGTTGAGGGAAGCCCAGTAAGCGTGATGGTTCGCGGCGTTTTGGAAAGAGGATTCGATCCAAAGCGGTTGGATGCGTTGTTTGAGAAAACTGCGCAATTCGGCTACACGCGGGAACTCCTCTTCTCCACCACCGTGCGCCTGATGAGTGAAGTCGTTTTGGGCGTTTCGCCTAGCATTCACGCGGCCTACCAAGACGATTCTTCTTCGGTTCCCGTCACCGTGGCCGCCGTGTACGACAAGCTCAAGAGGATTGAGACGGCGGTCTCGGCGGAATTGGTGCGCGATTCCGCTCGACAGTTGGCTCCGATCATCAGCCTCATGCGAGGCAAGGTTCCGCCGCTCTTGAAAGGCTATCGCGTGCGAATCCTCGACGGCAACCACCTCGCGGGAACGGAACACCGCATCAAGGGATTGCGGCGATTGCGGGCGGCGGCTCTGCCGGGACAATCGTTGGTCGTCCTGGACCCGGAACTGATGTTGATAATCGACGTTGTGCCTTGCGAAGACGGCCACGCTCAGGAGCGGTCGTTGTTCGACAGCATTTTGCCGATGGTTGAATCCGGCGACCTCTGGATCGACGACCGCAACTTTTGCACAACGGGCTTGACGTTCGGCATCGCTCGCCGACAAGCGTGTTTCTTGGAACGGACGTGCCGTGGCCGCATCGAGACGGGAAAGGTGTTTGAACAAGCCATACGTCTGCACGATCCCGAAACGGGCGAAACGTTGCTTGCCCGCCGCATCACGGTGGAGTTGAAAGAACCGACTCGCGACGGCGAAACGGAGATTCACCTGTTGACGAATCTGCCGCAGTCGGACGCCGGCGCAAAGCAGGTGGCGCAACTTTATGCGAAACGATGGACGATTGAGCGGGCGTTTCAAGATTTGACAGTGGCGTTGGTATGCGAAATCAACACCCTCGGCTATCCGAAGGCGGCGTTGTTCGGCTTCTGTCTGGCCTTGGTGGCCTACAACGCGGTTTCGCTGGTGAAGGCGGCGTTGCGGGCGATTCATGGCCATGAGAAAATTGAAAGCGAAATATCCTGGTACTACTTGTGTCTGCACCTTTCCAAGGTTTATGCAGGCATGATGATTGCCGTACCTGCGAAATACTGGGAAATCTTTCGTTGCTGGGACGACAAGCAGTTTGCGACTCTGTTGAAAGAGTTGGCCGCGAAGATCGACTTGAAACGCTTTCGTAAACATCCGCGAGGTCCCAAAAAACCACAACCGAAAAAAATCAGCGGGGCCAAAACCAAACATGTATCGACAGCTCGTATCTTGGCGAATTCTTCACCTTGAAAGGGCTGGGTTGATGATCCCAAGGGGCCGTGCCCAAGAACGTCTGCAATCCCTGTCGATCCTCGTCGTGGCGATAGGCGATTGTTTCGGCGTTTTTTCGTTCCACGTCGGACAGCAGTCCGCGCAAATAGCTTTGGGCATGTTCTCGTTGTTCCGGCCGCCGCAGCCGCACTGCGAAGGGTTCGGCGAACTGGTCCAGTCGGCCCATCATTCCCTCAAATACTGCCGGATGCACTTGGCAATCGGCCAACAATTCCGCTTTCCGCAACTCAAAACGTCGTTCCATCGACTTTCTCCTTTCTCAAGTACGGCCGTGAGAAAGGTGCTTATACAAAACAACTTACGCTTAGTCAACGCAGGTTAGACAGTAGAATTAGGTTCGGTGCGAAAATCAATCACAAGGATGATCGGGGATATACGGCGGTTTATGGAGCCGCCTCTACGGGATG
>JBEKQA010000284.1:0-2545 GCA_049520195.1 Bacteroidales bacterium | reverse complement strand
ATTACCGGCGCTTCCCTGTAAAGAGGATAAGGATATTTAACGCCGGTTTCCTTTTCGAGGAAATCCATCATCGCCTCGGTATACTGGTAAGTGGTATTAACTTTGTCTTCCTGCCCGTGATAATACCAGAATTCAAGCGGAACACCGCCGGTTGACCAGGATGTTTTATAATCATAATCACCGATGACCAGTGAGGTTGAAAAGTAGGGATGGTCTTTTGCCATCCGGTAATGCCAGGTGCGGGTGCTGTCCGGATTGTCCTTTACCTCTACCCTTTCGCCATTGGCGAAAACCTTATAATGCTTATCGAACGTATAATACATGTCCATGGTGATACGGGCATCCAGGTATGGCAACCATCCATGCGGGCGGTGTGCCCAGATCTCTTTTCTCTTCCCTTTTTCCTCAGGCCTCCACCCGATAAAATAGATTGCCCCTGATTTTGGCTGTGCAGTGTAATCAAGGAAAAGGTTATATTCTGTATGAAATTTAAGTGCAGCAGGAGGATAAATGACCAGGTTTGATCCTTTTAACTTCCAATCTGAAGGCTTTAGATCCAGATTAAGATCTTTTCCAGTGATCCTGATAGAGCTTATCTTGAATTCCGGTGTATTAAGAATAATCGAATCGGTCTTATAACGGTTTGGAATAAAGGCGAATTCAGTCTTGGCTATTACCAAATTCTCATCCGGTTTAAAACTGACATCCGCCCTGATGTGCTTTAGAGTTATGATCAGGTCAGAAGGAGTTGAAGAGGGGTCGTTAACGTAGGTGATGGTTTTATCCTGTGCGCCGGCTTGCAAAAACAAGGCAAATGCAAGCAATGACAGTATCATCTGCTTCATAAGATTGTGTATAAAGGAAAATCAAATAAATTCTTTCTTAAGTGCTTCGACCCATGCAGTGACCCGTGTACCGGTAAGATGGCTCTCGAACTCCTCATCGATCGCCAATCCCACAAGCTTATCTTTGACAAGGGCCATGGAAGAGTTAAAGTCATAACCAGCCCTGGATACAAACCCTGTGATGGTGGCTCCTTTTTTCTTTAGCCGGTCATAAAGGATCCCCATTGCGTCGACAAAGCTATCCGTGTATGTGCTTTGATCCCCTAATCCGAAAAGAGCGACTTTTTTTCCTGTAAAATCGACCTTGTCGAGAATCTCCATAAAGTCCTCAAAATCATCCTGCAGGTCGCTCACACCCCAAGTTGAAACCCCGAATATTAAGTATTTATATTTCTCAACATCCGCCAGTTCGGTGATGTCGACGTTGTATATATCCGCATTTTCTTCTCCAAAAGCCAGACGGATCAGATTTGCAACTTTTTCTGTGTTACCGGTCGTTGAGCCGTAAAATATCCCGATATTTGCCATGTTATCCAGAAATTGATATCTATAAACTCCTTATTTATCAAAGATATTGCTGAAGTCTGAAGTCAAAAATAGTAAATTTTCGATGACAAATACCAGTCTAAGCGAGAAACTTATCCTCTATTTCCTTCTTCTCGGACTGGGGACCATTTTTATTATCAGTGTTTATTCCTGGTACAGCACGCAGGATGCATTGATGAATCGCACTTTTGACCAGCTCACCTCCCTCCGCATCGCTAAAAAGAACCAGGTTGAGATCTTTTTCAGGGACAGGGTCAAGGAGGTAATCCTGCTTTCGGGGTCAGATGAAATAAAAAAGATTGCCGGGATCCAGGAAAATGCTCCCGAAAAGGACTGTAAAAAAGAAATGTCTGCATTCCTGGAGCACTACAAATCACTCACAAGCTATTTTATCAGTGTAATGATCGTTTCGACCAACAACACTTTTGTAAAAGGTTCAACTGCTGATTCTTTAATAGCATCTGGAATACTGAATGAAACAGAGAAAGTCAGATTCAAAAACCCGGCTCAGTCGAATCCGACGATGCCGGTACTGATCCGTGATGAGCAGGTGGATCCCATTACAGGAAAAGTCAAGATGATCATGGAGGCGCCTGTTTTTAACACAAAAAATATTCTTGCCGGGCATATTGTACTTGAACTTACTGCAGATCAGATCAATACCATCATGCTGAACAACGATCCGAACAGTGGGTTGGGAATGACCGGAGAGACCTATCTCGTTGGGAGTGACTATAAAATGAGGTCAAGTTCCCGGTTCATCCGGAATTCCATCCTCAGGACAATCGTGCACACGCGACCGATGATATTTGCTCTCGCAGGCGGGGAAGGTCACACCACGACCCACGATTACAGGAATATCCCGGTTCTTTCATCTTATAGTAAGTTAAAGATCCCTGGCCTTAATTGGTTCATCCTGGCAGAAATTGACCTGAAAGAAGCCATGGTTCCCATATACCGGATGCGAACAAGTATTTTTTTACTTGGGACCATCATTTCCGCTATCTTCTTTGTGCTTGTTCTTTTTATTTCGAAGCGGATAACACGGCCTATAAATCAGTTGAAGGAGGCAGCCTTAAAGGTAGGTAAGGGCCAGTACGACATAGATATACCGGTAAGATCGAATGACGAGATCGGAGCCCTCACACAGGCTT
>JBEKQA010000283.1:0-2674 GCA_049520195.1 Bacteroidales bacterium | reverse complement strand
AAAAATCAAATTTTTGTATAGTTTATTTTTTATTAAATGTTAAGAACAATGACCATCTCCACTACCAGAACCACTACAATGACCACTAACAATTTCAATTAATTTCACTAACTTTCTTAAAATTTTTGTAAACATAATTTATTTCCATCCTTTTGATAAATTTCCATTTTCATAAATTACTGCATATTTGTTTTCATTTCTTTTGATTGTTCTTCTGTGAATAAATAAACATGGGATGGACTTAGGTAACGATTTTGATTTTCAACAAAATTGCCATAAAGAAAAACAAATATCACTCTTGCAGCCATATCACCCACAAGAATTGTTCGATCAGGAAATTGAACCGGAAATATTTGTGAAAGTCGAGATTGCAATAATGGTAAAGTTACAATTGATGGTAATTTATCCTTTGGCATGAAAATCCCCTAAACAGCAATAGCTTCTTTTATTTCAATTCCGAGTATTCTTTCAACAATACAATTTAATAAATCTAAAGTTGCATTAATATTAATATTTCTCCCTAATTCAACAAGAAGGTTAATCGGTGGCATTGGCATTTTTAATAGATCATTTGCATTGATTTGTGTATTACCAGATTTTGTACGAATATATTGATCTATAACATAGCTGTTTAAATAT
The DNA here is from genome assembly GCA_049520195.1 of Bacteroidales bacterium. Lineage (GTDB taxonomy): Bacteria > Bacteroidota > Bacteroidia > Bacteroidales > FEN-979 > FEN-979. The sequence continues at coordinate 2,035 of JBEKQA010000283.1, read as the reverse complement.
GCCGCCAGTCCTTTAACTTCTTCAATAGTCATTTCTCCATTAGGCCGGTAAATATAGTTCAAATGGTTTTCTAATCCTATTACTTCACCTGGTAATGTGTTTGCTAAATATGGAACTGCCACTATTCTTTGATCTGATTCATTTGGGCTAAACCGCCTAAGTAACACAAGATTTTTATTTGGCACTAACATCCAAGATGTTTCTTTGTTGTATATGATATATTCAGATTTTCTTTTTATCGGCCAGCTTATACTCATACTATCAATATTATTCATCCAGATCAAAGGGACAGTATTTTTACTCTTCTTTTGCCTGAGATATTTTACAGATCTATAGCCTATTACCGGACCAGTACTAACATTAAGATTATTTGAAATTAAAGTGTTTTCCCAATTGCAAATTGTATTCCCAGAATTATTGCCAGGAATTGAAATTTCATGAACACTGTCTTGACTAATAACTTCTCTAAGAGACACTTTATTGGTCTGTATTTTATCCAGATCATTTGATCCAATACTTCTACTTATTAAAATATCAGTTTTTGATTCCGTTTTCAACTTTGCCCATGTTATCATAGCTTCTTGCAAAATCTTGTCATCAATAAAATGACTTTTTCTGCTTTCAAATAAATGGATCGCTTCAATTGACAGATATTCAAAAAGTTGCTTACGGACAGCTCCAAAATACATTCCATTGGTCCAACTCCGTGGAGTAATGAAACACCACCGCCCTTCTTTTGATAATATACTTGCACAAGCAGACATAAAAAGGCCATAAATATTTGGCTGTCCATATACTGCTTCAGGATGAGCTAAAGAACGAGGATCTGTCTTATTGATTTTGAAGTATGGAAGATTTGCAATAATTACATCTGCAATAGGTTTATCTGACAAAGAAATTGGCGATAATAAAAAATCACAGTTATTTATCGATACTGTAAGTGAGACATTATATTCAAGCGCTTTACGTCTCATCATATTGGCCAGTTTTTTTAAAAATGGAATAAGCCGTGCATCAATTTCATAAATGATAATTTTAATGCTTTTAGGAACGTGCTCATCGTTAAGCAATTCTTCGACAATAGCTGCTATGAGTGTCCCTGTCCCAGCGGCGGGGTCTAATATTCGGATATTTTGAAGGTTTATATTATTTAAACATCTATTAGCCATGAACCTTGCCACTTGAACGGGAGTCATAAACTGCCCTAAATGTTTTTGTTCATCTTTTGATAATGCTTTTGTTGCTATGATCCCATTAGAATATGCATATTCAGTTAAATCCATTTTTCCCCTCTATAATTGATAAAAGCAACAAATATTTTGAATATGTCATAATTATGTCATTATGATAATATGGTATAATCCTAAATAAAAACCGATGTTTTGTCCACTTTTGCGTAAAAAAGTAAATATGTGTCTTGGCATATATTATATTTTATGTATTGTTTTTGTAATTCATTGTATGGGAACGAGATGGCAAAACTGCTTTGCCAAATGCATAGTTCCGTTTTATTATAATCCCGGAATACATGCCTGTCAATGTCAAGTTCCGGTTTTCTTTTCACAAAATCCCTTCGATATTAACTTAAAATCAGATTTCAGGCGATTTCCTGATAATCTTTAAACAAAAAGACAACAGTAACCCCTTGTAAAATCTGATATCGAGCAATAATATTAACCAACGCCAAAAAGTAACCTTAATCTATGTAATCTATCAAGGATAGCGGCAAACAACCCTTTTGGTACGGCTACTTCCGCCATCTGGAAAACCACATAGCGAGCATGACTGACAACCTTTGCTCCGATTTTGATTAGTTTTTCCCTGAGAGTCGTCATGGTCCAGTGTTTCATTACTCTGGGTAATGCTGAATGCCGGAAGAAGTTTCCGAGATTGTAGGCAAGAACAAATAACTGGAGCCGGACATGATTATCGATAAAATCATGACAGGATAGCCTTGTCCACTTTACAGCATTCTTGCCCTCCTTAATGCGTTGTTCCGCAGTTCCCCTCATATTGTAAAAATGAACTACTTTCC
>JBEKQA010000282.1:0-2675 GCA_049520195.1 Bacteroidales bacterium | reverse complement strand
TGCTGTCTGATAATGATTCTGTGCCGAATTCAATATGTGTCAATCCTGCTGCGGAATAAAGCTGAAGCATCTCTTTGGTAAGTCCATGAGGTGAGAAATAAGCTCCCCATTTGATCTTCAAGCCTTTCTTTAAGATCTTTTCAGCCAGCTCGGCATTAAAAGGATCATTAATATTGAAAACAGAATCAGTGAAAAAAACGTAATCGATTTGCTTTTTAAAGTAAAGCTCAGACAAAGTCTCAACAATTTTATCAGCATCCAATGTCCTTACTTTCCTCCCTTCAATAAGTGGATAAGTGCAGTATATACAGTGATGAGGGCATCCCCGTTTGGTCTGTACATTAAGCATTCCACTCATTCTCCAGTAAAAATCAAGAATCTTATCATCAAAGGCAAGATCCAGCCGTCGTGTATAATGAGTCCTCGGGTTCACTTTGATTCCGTCAGCATCTTTGTAAACCAACCCTTCAATTGAATTAGGATCTTTTAATTTCTCAATGCAGTTCAGGAGTTTAAACAGACTTTCTTCCCCTTCCCCGCAAATCCCGAATTCAGGTTCGAGAAATTTGAATAATTCTCTCGGAAAGATAGAAAAAGCAGAACCGCCAATGATAATATGCGTTGAAACTGTTTTCTTTACTAAATCGACTATTTCTTGGTATCCATTAATAAACCAAACATTATGTGTCGAATCGACATCGTCGATATTTCGAAGAGAAATGCATGTATAATCCGGCTTATATTTTAGTAGAGTCTTACGAAAGGACTCAAGGGTATGAAAGTTGAAATCAAATATGGATATTTCGAAGTTTGCAAGCCTGGAAGATAGATACGAATGTAAATAAGAAAGCCCGATCGGGTAAACCGGGTAAGGAACTACATATTGGTTTGCAGATACAAGAAGTAGTTTTCTTTTTTTCATCCTTTTAAATTATCGCTCAGGAGTGTAACTTATCCGGTATATCCCAGAATTTATAAAAATTAAACCATTGAAGTGGATACCGTTTTACAGTCTTTTCGAACACTGAAACATATTCCTCAACTGCCTCTTTCAAGATGAATTCCCGCTTCTTCAGGTTTGTCGAAAATTCTATATTTTTCAATGGTGTTGCAAAAAAGTGATAATGTGTTCGGGTTTCCTTGACTGCAAAGACATAAGAAACCGGTACTCCGAATCTGGCGGCAAGATTGACTGGGCCTGCAGGGAATAGGGCTGGCTTGCCAAGAAATTCAACCTGGAAAACTTTATTGCCTTCAATAAATCGATCGCCATGCATAGCAATGATTTCTCCACGCCCAAGTGCTTCCCTGATCTCTTGCAAATGCGAATAATCTTCCTTAATGATGATGAAATTTACCTTACGTTCTGTAAAAACATCAGATAAATATCCTCTTATTTGCTCGTGCTCTGCATCGAACAATAGGATATTAATGTTCTTTTCAAGCCTGTTGAGTAATTGTCCTGCAATTTCCCAGTTACCTATATGTCCGCTGATAAGTATACCGCCCTTATCCATCTGGCGAAGATACTCTTCTCCTTCATATGTGAAAGTAAACCGATTTTGAAATCCTGCTAGTAATGCAATTTTATCAAGAATTATTTGCCCGAAATAATAGTAATTCATGTAAACACTGATGAGGGACCGGAAAACACTGTAATTCAAAATCCTGCGGAAATAATACTAAATTGAATTAAAAGCTTTTCTGGAAGAGAAGATGAAATAAGTAACAACAAAGAAAAGAAGGAAGTAAGCAAAAGAAAGACCGGAATGCTTTAATGTCCATACAAAGATCTTATATCCTAAGACACCCCCTCTCGTTTTGCCTTTCCATGATGACATCTATTATTAGTTTGAATTAACCCTCCTGATGACATATGTATAAAAATCTTCCAGGTTTTTTATGTCAGACATCTCTTCAGCTTTCATCTTAAAACCAAAGTTATTCTCGATAATTACAAAGAGGTCAACAAAATCCAGGCTGTCAATTCCCAGATCCTTTTTTAGATCTGCAGTAGGAGAAATCTGGTCCGCCTCAATTTCTATTTCGTCAATCAGTAATTGATTGATTTTCTTTTTGATCTCCTCATCTTGCATCGTACAACTCAGTTAGTTTGATGCAAAAATAACTTTTTTTTTGAGAATTAACGATTAATTTTTCTGACGATCAAAGAAGAATTGGTTCCCCCGAATCCAAAAGAATTGGAAAGAAAAGCCCCGATCTCATAAGGGGTGGTTTTAGCGGCAATATTTAACTTCGCCGTGGCTTCATCAGGATTTTCGAAATTAATGTTGGGGGCAATAAAGTTATTATTCATCATGAGCGTCGAATAAATAATTTCACTTGCTCCACCCATCCACATCTCATGGCCGGTCATTGATTTTGTACTCGATACCAATGGACGTGAATTGCCAAATATCTGTACAATGGCCTTTGCTTCATTTTCATCACCTGCAGGCGTGGATGTTGCATGTGCATTTATATAATCTATTTCGGTAGTTTTCATACCTGCTTCTTTTAAAGCCGACCGCATTGCAACCACCGGCCCCTCAACATTTGGTAATGAAATGTGCTCTCCATTTGAAGAAAACCCATAGCCGGTTATTTCTCCTAAAATTGTTGCTCCTCTTTTGATTGCGGATTCATAACTCTCTAGAATAAGTGTCGCTGCTCCA
>JBEKQA010000281.1:0-2681 GCA_049520195.1 Bacteroidales bacterium | reverse complement strand
CATCTTCAGTGCTTACATGATTGAAATCATCAGTTTCTGAAGTTGCTATTTCACATTTAATTTCAGGAATGTTTCTAAGGTTATGATTCTTAAGTTTCACCTTGAACAATTCATCTTTGTCTAATGACGGTTCACTAAGTCTCAAAAAAGGACGAAAAAAATATCCAATAGCTATAATTATCGCAACAAAGAAGGACATGATCGTAATGAAATCAATAAAGTATAATCTTCCGTAAACAATGTTTAATATTTCCATAAAATTGTTTTTTTGAAATTGAAAATCTTTAGACGACCGCTACTTCGCTACATGTTGTTTCCTCTTTCCCATGCTTAAATATCCTGAACTGACTGAAAAACTCCTCCCCGACAATCCTTATGAAAGCATAGGAAGGTACAGCAATGATCATTGCCAGGATGCCACCGGTACTGCCGGCAGCAATTATGACAAGAAATATTTCGACAGGATGAACTTTCAGACTTTTTCCCTGTATCATTGGGCTATATAGAATGTTGTCAAGCAGAATGACCACGGACATTGCAATCAATACTCCTAACATTGTGGAACCGATTGCACCATAGTAACCATCACTTACAACACCTGTAACACCCAGAACAATACCTGTTACAACAGCAATAAGTGGCCCGATGTAAGGAATGATGTTGACAATTCCCGCCACGAAAGCAATGACAAGTGCACCTTTGATCCCTACTATACTCAACGAAATAGAATAAGATGCGATCATGACAAGAAGATCGATGACCATGCCTGTAAAATACCGGGTTAATAACTTTTTCCTTTTCAGCATAACGTTCTTTGTTTGATCCTCATATTTCAGAGGTACAAGCATCAGGATAACCCTGGGAAGCATCATCACATCAAGAAGAAAGAAAAATGAAAGGAAAAGAATTGTGAAAACGTAGAACGTTAGAGTTCCCGCAAAGGAAATAGTACCGGATAGGATGTTCGAAAAAAAACTGAGATCAATATAATGGGCGAGGTTGTCTTTTAAAAGCGACTCAAAGGTCGCATTTTTTTTAATGATTCCGTAATGGACAAGGGTGTGCTGCAACCATTGAATTTGTGGTCGATAATAATCGAGAAGTTTTTGCCAATCAATCGAAGTTACCATGCTGGTTTCTTTAACAACCAGCGGAATAAAAAAACTGAGAAGACCAAGTACGACTGCAAGAATAATGATCAGTGTAAGAAAAACGTTTAATAGATGGGGAGACCGTAATTTTTTATAATGGATCCTGTCAAAAAAATCAACCAAAGGATAACCGATAATGGAAATAACTCCGGCTATAATTATGCAGATAATGATCTGTGAAAAATACCAGGCCAGAAAACCAATTATGCAGATGATCAGTATGATGAAAAAGAGTTTATATTTTTGGTAGAGTGTCTCCATGTTTTAATTATTATGGTACAAAAATATTGCAGGAACTTTATCTTTCGTATGTCCGAAATTCACAAGTATTTGTCTAAAACTCATGATCTTTGTTAAAGTTTGAGAATTCTTTCAGTGACCCAAAACAGCTTATTTTTTTTGCTACCGGTGGAATGCACGAAGTCGATGCAACCATTACCGGGGAAAAAGAAAGGGCTTTAACCAAAACCTGATGAATCTGTTTTGGATTAAAGCCCTGAAGTTATATAGATGCCGGTCTTCCCGGCCTTGAATCCAGGTCCATTCGACTCTGTTAAAATTCAGATAATCTTTTTGACAACTTATGCAGATGTTGAAGTTTAAAAGAAAGAATTATTCTGAAGAAACCTAATGTTATGAATGCACAGCCGGTACAAATCACTGTAGTCAATCCTGCAAAAACCGGATTCCAAAGCAGTATAAATGAAAAAAGCAGACCTAAAATGCCGAGGGTCAATAACCAGCCCCAGCCGCTACCAGCGAAGTCCTTTAAGTCAAACGCAAAGCCTATCCCCATCATAGAACGGAACATCAGTATAAAAGCAACAACAAAAGGCAAAATTGCGATTGACAGCAACGGACTTGCTATCAGCCAAAGCCCAAAAAGAAGATCAATTATACCGCCAGCGAGCACCCAGCCCCAGTTGCTAATTTCTTTCCGGTTTGTAATGGAATAAATAATTTCAGAAATTCCGCTGACAAAAATAGTTACACTAAATAAAATTGAAAGTGTAAAGTAGGATGATACAGGAGTCATTAGAACCCAGATTCCTACAAAGATGAAAATAATTCCCAGTATCAGTGATAGATACCAATGCTTAATAGCATTTTTTCCTGTTTTAATGATTTGGTTTTCCATTTTTTTAAGATTTAAGATTTTTAACGAATATTGTCTTTAAATTCACTTTTAAGTTTATCAATTTAAACTCCGGCAGGATCAATAAAAGGTCGATAATGTCATAATTTTATTTATCAGTCTCTTTTAAGTTTTCAACATTCAGCTTTGCAGCATATGCTTCCAATATCGAAGTTTCTACTTCTGCCAGCGCGATCAAAGCCCATTCAATAGAAGACTCCGCTATATCTACCGAAGTATTGTAATATCGTTCGGCCGAAGCGATATTCCGCTCATGCTTTTTCTGTTCGAGCTTGTCGTGAATGTGTTCTCTTTTTACCAGCGCTTCTGCTTTTAAGTGCTCAGCTTTTTGGCGCAGGGTAGTTTGAAAAGAATTCATTTCACTTTCTGCCTGA
>JBEKQA010000280.1:0-2818 GCA_049520195.1 Bacteroidales bacterium | reverse complement strand
TTACGAACGACTTTACACTACTCAACTTCATGCGGGAGATCAGAATTATTCAATGATTAACGTAAATTACAGAATTTAATTTTGCAGTGATGTTTTTTCGATAACCCCGTCACGTATCGTCAGTTTTTTATCTGCCATATTTGCCAGTTCGGAATTGTGTGTTACAATGATATAGGTCTGGTTAAAAGAGTTCCTGAGGCTGAAGAAAAGATTATGAAGTTCAATTGCCGAAGCAGAATCGAGATTTCCTGATGGCTCATCAGCAAGGATAACATCCGGATCATTGATCAATGCCCGTGCAACAGCCACACGCTGCTGCTCACCACCCGATAATTCATTGGGTTTATGCTGGGAACGATCCTTCAGCCCCATAAAATTCAACAATTCTTTTGCTTTGCGTTCCACTTCCCGCTTGTTTCTCTTTCCAAGAAATCCAGGTATACAGATATTCTCAAGTGCAGTAAATTCAGGTAAAAGATGATGGAACTGAAAGACAAACCCTATGTGCTTGTTCCGGAATGCAGCCAGCTTTTTATCTGATAATTTCCTGACATTCACCCCGTTGATTTCAACAGTTCCTTCATCAGGCCTGTCGAGAGTCCCGATTATGTGTAATAAAGTTGATTTCCCTGCCCCCGAAGCGCCGACTACTGAAATGATCTCACCTTTATCAACTTTCAAGCTGATCCCCTTGAGCACTTCAAGGGTTCCATAAGATTTGTGTATGTTGCTGACTTCGATCATTCCTTCTGATTTTGTGCCCCAAAGGTAAGAATTCTTTGGTATTTGCATATTAGCAAAGGATTTCGGATAAATCATATAAAATTTTGTTCATATATCATCGATGATTGTTTAATTTTGGAAACTAAAATTTGCTTTCTATGAACTTACATGAATTCCAGAGTAAATCGATCCTGAAGAAATACGGAGTGCTCGTCCCTGAAGGGATTCTGGCCCATACTGCCGGTGAAGCAGGCAAAGCCGCTGAGATCATACAGAACATTACTGGGAGCGATAAATGGGTGGTAAAGGCACAAGTTCATGCCGGAGGCAGAGGCAAGGGTGGCGGTGTCAAGGTAGCCAAGACCATTGAGGAAGTTATCGCTTTTGCCGGTCAGATCATCGGAATGCAGCTGGTTACACCACAAACAAGCGCTGAAGGAAAGAAAGTCAGGAAAGTACTGGTAGAACAGAATATATATTACCCCGGGGTAAGTCAGCCGGAAGAATTTTATCTCAGCGTCTTGCTTAACCGTCAGAAAGGGCATACCATCATGATGTACTCCCCCCGAGGAGGCATGGAGATTGAGAAAGTGGCAGAGGAGACTCCGGAACAGATATTCACGGAAGAGATTGATCCGAAGGTTGGAATTCAGGCCTTCCAGGCCCGCAAAGTCGCTTTTAACCTTAACCTGACCGGCGAAGCCTATAAAAGCATGATCAAATTTGTGAATGCCATTTATGCAGCCTATGATGGCTGCGATGCTTCCCTGATTGAAATCAATCCTGTCTTTAAGACTTCGGACAACAAGATACTTGCCGCCGATGCAAAAGTCGTCATCGACAATAATGCCCTGTTCCGTCATCCTGATATTGCCGCAATGCGTGATTTTGATGAAGAAGATCCGGTGGAAGTGGAAGCCACACGAAACGACCTCAATTATGTCAAACTCAACGGAAATGTGGGTTGTATGGTAAACGGCGCCGGGCTGGCAATGGCTACCATGGATATCATCAAGTTGTCAGGAGGTGATCCGGCCAACTTTCTGGATGTAGGTGGCTCCGCGAATTCAAAGCGTGTAGAACAGGGATTTCGTATCATCATGAAAGATGCGAACGTAAAGGCCATCCTTCTGAACATTTTCGGAGGGATTGTCCGCTGCGACCGAGTAGCACAGGGTGTTGTGGATGCCTATAAAAATATTGGCGAGATTAATATTCCCATTATCGTCAGGTTACAGGGAACCAATGCCATCGAAGGCAAGAAGATCATTGATGATTCCGGACTCAGGGTTCACTCGGCAATTACGCTGAAGGAAGCTGCTGACCTGGTAACGAAGGTACTGAAGTAGTCTGGTATGCTTCTTCTTTTCTCACAAGGAAATTCCTAAGGAGATCCAGCTCAGTTATTGAAGATTTCTCAAAGGAGAAGTTCCCCGGATCGTAAATAATATCTTTGAACTCGAGGGGATAAATCCTGTCCAGGTACTCCCGGAGATTTTCCTCATCTGTAGCGGGATTATTTTTTTGCCTGTCTTTCAGGAACTGAAGTATCCGCAACCCATCAAATTTCTCATGGCAGGACCTAATAAAGGTCGCCTGATCTCTGAAGTTCTCACGAAGTTGACCGAAAGGATCCTGCTCATTCAGAATACGCCTGAGAAAGCTTACAACTACCGTATTCTCCGTCGTATGAAAGAATGCCGGGAAGAGATCGGTAGTACTTCTGATTTCGTCAAAGTAATGACAGGAGTAGATCGGATAGCTTTCCCAGTCACCCTGGTCGCCCCTGATCATGGCAGGACCGGTACCAAAATATACACGATCAGAGAAACGGGCAGCCGGATAGACCTTTTCGGGATTATGAAAGACCATCTTCCCGAATTTTCTAAGCTTCTGCAGGAAATAGAAATCTTCACCGCTCATTTTGGGAGTCATCCCCCTGACTGCCCGGTAAGCCCAGACAGGTACAGCCATCGCTGATCCCAGTGCAGTGAATGTATAAGGACTGCCTGTTCTCCATAAATTCAGGGAATAATACCGCATATAGATCTCGTATCTTAACATGGCACGGTTAGCTCTCTCATCTTCAACCAGC
>JBEKQA010000279.1:0-2834 GCA_049520195.1 Bacteroidales bacterium | reverse complement strand
TCATAATAGTTTTTCTCAGAATTGGATTGAGCTACGAATGGTTGAATCATTCGATCATACTTCAGGTTTAAATCCAATTGTCCTTTCCACAGGGGGAAAAGTAATCCGACACCAGCAGTTGCTCCCCAGTTGAAACGATGATATGTGACTAGATTGTCAGATTTATCACCAAAATCATATTTTATAACATCTGATTCGACAGTATTATCATAGAACAGATGGCTTATTGTGGATGAATTGATATAATATGCAAAATAGCCTCCGGCTTCAACATATAATAAAACTTTTTCCTTTCTGGAAAGAGAAATTAAAAACCTTATCGTTTGAGGAAATTGAATAAAATAGTTATGAATCCTTTCTCTCAAGGTTGCAGCATAATAATTTTTATTGCGTGGAAGACTATCAATGTGTTCAACATATTTGTTTCCTTTATCTTCAAAAATTACTTCCGAATGGTAATACCATCTTGTGGAGATTTTCAGGTTTAGCATCAAACCACCATTGAAATTAGCCAAACGTCGAAAACCATCAGTACGTTCGCTTTTCCCTTCATAATAAACATTACCCATTGAAAAACCTGCCCCACCTTTGGCTCCCAATGAAATGAACTGTGACTTTCCTGCAGAAGAGATAGATATTAAAATTAATATTGTAATGATCTTGCGCATTCTTTAAGAATTATAATTTTAATTTCCTCATCAATTCCCCCTTCCTCCTGGGGGAGGGGGTTAGGGGGTGGGGTCATTTCACTCGAGGGGCTAGAGGTTGAGGTACCTTATTTAAGCTAGGGGTTGCGATGACTGATTAATTCCCCATCGCTTGCGACGAATAAAATTAAATTTTCCCTATTTGTCACCTCGCTGCTCTCCGGCGAGAATGTTTATTATATTACTCAAAATTATAAATAAATATTCATATTAATGTTATAGCTTGCACCTGAATTAAAAAATGTAATCAGATATAGATTGGCACTTCAGAGTAGTGCTTCTCTTCACAACCTGTTCTGTCTTACACCTTCCCTTTCTTTTCATGGCTACCTGAATCAATAAACACCCTGTAAATCCTTACTAGAGCCTCACCTGCCGACCAACCATCCCCCTCAATTCATCCAATGTTCATTCAGTGTTTCTTCTCTCTGTCTCCGTTCTTCCTCCGAGTTCCCTGCGACCAGAATAAGGGTTTCCTTCACTCAGCCATAACCGGAACTATAAAACCCATCCATCCGGTCAAAAATCACCCTCTTTTGACCGGATAGGTACTCAAAACCTACGAAAATCTGCTGATTTTAAACAAAAAGAACCCGTCTCGACATACGCCTCCCAGGTCAGATTTTCATCGGAAAAACTTGGAATTTACTTTGAACTTAACATTTAACACTCTTCGCGTCACACGTCACGCGTTACGTAGGCCTGGCACTTACACTTTCAACTCATCCCCTCCATAAAGCATCCTGAATGTCTTGACAACATTCCCTGGATAATCCGTCACCTTCACGACCACACTTCCTCCTTCCCATGACGGATTAGCCTTCGACGCTTTATAGACCCATTTCCCGCTCCCGGTGAAATGAATCTCACTCGCCATCCCGCTGTCTACTTCAAATCCATTGGCATTAAGGATCATCACCAGCACCGCGGTAACCTTATACTTATCAAACGCGGTGACCTTAATGGTATTCCCAACCTCCCCTTTGTACTTGCTCGTATCGATATCTTCAATCTTTGGCTTTAGTAAATAATCTGAGATTGCAACATTCTCGGCATGCTGCAACGGCTTCACCCTGCTCCCGTAAAAACTCTTCTTTTCCGGATCCTTCATCACCATTGTCGAATGTTTCACCGCCGCACCAAACCGCTTTCTGCAGTCCTTCTGGGCCTGGCTCCACTTCCGCTTCGAGTAGTCCGGCATCATCGACGAGATCGACCTTCCCGCAACTACCCTCAGGATCATATTCCCGAGCTTCCCGTGCTGGAATCTTAAAATCACATTATCATCAGTTATTGCCATTGCTTAGTATTTGTTTTTAGTTGATTTTCATTGAGAATGATAAGATAATAATCAAGTTATGATATTTTTATTCAAAGATACTAAGTCAGTATGAAAATTACAAATTATTTTGACTTTATTTACTGACTTTTATAATAGATACTAAATCAATTATATATATGTATATGTTTATTGATTGGCAAGGAATATTAGTTAAGAATCACCTTTTTTTATTGATAATTATATATTGATCAAGTTGTGAAAAATAAATTTCGATTTATCATTGTAAAATTGCTATTTTTACAGATATTTGTGTAGTGAATACCTGGGTAACAATTATTCTATGCAGGGAAATCTTCCTTTCCTCATCATTTTGTTTAATATCTAATTGATCATCAACGGTCATGTATTAAAATATTATTAATTTTTAATTGACCTGTGTATCTCTGTTAAATTATGTTAATTACAAAATATTTTATATGAAAAAATGTTGTTATCTATATCTGAAAAGTAACAGCAGGTTGATCTTTATCTTTTATTAAATTTTATTGAGATGAAAACAACACAGTTCCTTGTAAAATTTGAACCGCAACTTTATGCTCTCCTTCGGATTGTCGCAGGATTTCTTTTTTTATGGCACGGTTCACAAAAGCTCTTCGGAGTGCCTCCGGCAGGGTATCACATGTCAACCTTAATGATCATCGCCGGAATCATCGAATTCGTTGGAGGTCTCTTTATCATGACCGGCTTCCTGACCCGCTGGGCAGCCTTTATCAGTAGTGGGCAAATGGCTTTTGCTTACTGGTCTGTTCATGGTCTCCATGCCATCCTTCCTATTGTAAATAAAG
>JBEKQA010000278.1:0-2844 GCA_049520195.1 Bacteroidales bacterium | reverse complement strand
CATATTGTGTTTTATTATTCATCGTCTGGGCATAGATGTACAGAAATTCATCAGCATCCTGTATCAGCCATCCTTTTTCACGAAACAGGTCAAAATTCTCCTTTGCCTTGTCATAAACTTCTTGCGAATGACAATCAATTCCACATGGAAGGTCAATCTCGGGTTTTATAATGTGAAGCAGAGAATATGGATTTCCTTTCGCTTCAATTCTTGCTTCTTCTGAGTTAAGAACATCGTAAGGTCGGGAAGCTAAACTTTTAACAATCTCTTTCGGAGGTCTGAATCCTCTGAAAGCCTTCAATATTGCCATAAAAAATAATTTTTAATAATGAAATGATTTGGGTAAGCGAATGCGAAAATAAAACAAGGGATAAAGCGGCTTAATCATTATCATCATCTTCATCTGCACTCGCTTCGTCTGGTCTAACGCTTCGCTGAAGTGAACCGATCAATGCTCCTATCATTTTGGTCATTTCCATTAATTGATTCTTCGAAGTTTCAAAGACCTCAGCTGTAATGAATTTCTGGTTTAATGCCAGAGTAGAGAGTACAACACATTCCCTCACAGAACTTTTTGCCATTTTCAGGTAATATACAAATTGGCTTTTGTTCCTCGATGAACCTTCCGCGATATTTGTAGCAATGCTTGTTGCAGAAGACAGAAAGCGTTCAAAAAAGTACCGTGTATATGGATCGTCCTTTATATTCCGGCTCATCGAGTAAATAGAGTAAGTATATTCGAGAGCTTTATGATAGATCCTCAGATCTTCAAACCTGAAGAAAGTTGTGGGTTTTTCTTGTTCGGTTTCCATAGTGAAGAGTAATAAAGTGAATACTAAGTTTAGTAGCTGTATGATTTGCCTCGAGACATAATATCGACAATAAAGGTCACATTAACTCACTTGTTAACCTGAAAAGTTCTATCACCATTATTTAGGAAATTCACGATTTGATTGGCTGCAGCAATACCAGCATTTATATTTGCCTCTTCGGTCTGAGCTCCCATCTTCTTTGGCGTAAAGAAAAAACGGCCTTTAAAATTCGCCTCAAACTCAGCTTTGTTAGCAGGTTCTATATCTGACAGATAGGCAAAATCCTTTCTGTCAGCAAAAAGTCTGAGAAGATCTGCTTCGTTTATAACCTCGGCTCTCGCAGTATTGACGAGAACGGCCGGAGACGGCATTTTAGATAACAATGCATAATTAATGGATTGCTTTGTCTGACTGTTGGCCGGAATATGCAGGGAGATATAATTACAATTACTGTAAAGTTCTTCTGCAGAAGTAACAGCATGTACCCCATCTTTCTCAATGTCTTCTTTAGAAATAAATGGATCGAATGCAAACACCTTCATCCCAAACCCTTTAGCAATCCTTGCTACATTTTTCCCGACGTAGCCATAGGCGTGTATCCCGAGCTTTTTATCTTTTAATTCAAACCCCGATTTCCCATTAAAAAAGTTTCGTGCATGGTAAACCATCATTCCGAGCGCTAGTTCTGCAACTGCATTGGAATTTTGCCCGGGGGTATTCATCGCACAAATTCCTTTTCCTGTAGCTGCCTGCAGGTCAATATTATCATATCCTGCGCCTGCCCTGACGATGATTTTAAGATTCTTTCCGGCGGCAATAACTGATTTATCAGCTTTATCGCTCCGGATAATCACTGCATCCACATCTGCAACAGCACGTATAAAATCATCCTGACTGGAATAATTTTCAAGTAAAACCAATTCAAACCCCGCTGACTCAACAACCTTACGGATTCCTGTTACAGCAATAGGAGCAAAGGGTTTATCTGTAGCAATCAGTACTTTCGTCATATAGTAGTTTTTGTTTCTGATTCAGAATAACATTAAACTTTGGCCTTTTCAAACTCATTCATGGCATCGACCAGTGCCTGAACACTCTCAATGGGTAATGCATTGTATGTAGATGCACGGAATCCTCCGACAGATCTGTGGCCTTTGATACCGATCATACCTTTGGATTTTGCAAATTCCATGAATGCATCTTCCTTATCCTTATATTGTTCTTTCATGACAAAACAAATGTTCATGAGTGAACGTGATTCTTTTTCAACAGTTCCTGTAAATATTTTACTGCTATCGATGGTATCATAAAGAAGTTTTGCCTTCTTCTGGTTCAGTTCTTCAATTTTTGTCACTCCACCAAGATTCTTAATCCATCTTAATGTTTCAAGGCATGTATAAATGGCAAAACAAGGAGGTGTATTGAAAAGAGATCCATCTTTAATATGAGTTTTATAGTTTAGCATTGTAGGAATAGGACGATCTACCTTGCCAAGGATATCTTCACGGATGATTACAAAAGTCACTCCGGCCGGACCCAGATTCTTCTGTGCACCACCGTAAATCAATGCATATTTTGATACATCAACAGGACGACTGAGAATATCCGATGACATATCTGCAACCAATGGAACAGGGCTATCTAAATCTTTTCTCAATTCTGATCCATAGATGGTGTTATTTGTGGTTATATGAAAATAATCTGCATCAGATGGAATTGTATAATTCTTCGGAACATAAGTGAAATTTTTATCTGAAGATGAAGCAACAACTTCAACCTGTCCGAAAAGTTTTGCTTCTTTGATTGCCTTCTGCGCCCATACGCCTGTTTCAAGGTATGCGGCTTTGGTTTTTAATAAATTATAGGGGACCATGCAAAACTGAAGACTGGCGCCTCCTCCTAAAAATAAAACGTGATAGTTTTGTGGAATGTTCATCAATTCTTTGAACAGGGCAACTGTTTCGTCGATAATTGCTTGAAAATCTTTACTGCGGTGCGAGATCTCGAGTAATGAAAGTCCAGTTCCATTCAG
>JBEKQA010000277.1:0-2865 GCA_049520195.1 Bacteroidales bacterium | reverse complement strand
CAAGCGAACTGAATTTTATTCATGTCCTCCCCAGTCTATTTACCCGGAGGAATGGCTGGAACAGTTAGCCATTCATGAGTATCGTCATGTGGTACAGGTCAGTAAGATGAAGCAGGGTTTTACAAAGGTCCTTTCATGGGTTCTTGGAGAACAAGCCACTGGCGGGGTACTCGGGCTTTACATCCCATCCTGGTTCCTCGAAGGTGATGCTGTGAGCACGGAGACCGCATTGTCAAATTCAGGCAGGGGCAGGACCAGTGAATTTGAAAATATATTGAGGGCTCAATTGTTGGAAAAAGGAATTTTCTCATATGATAAAGCTGTTCTTGGATCATATAGGACTTTCGTTCCGGATCAGTATGAATTAGGGTACCCACTCGTTGCCCAGGCCAGGAAGACATACGGTCCACAGATATGGAATACAGCCCTGGACAGGACCGCCCGGCTCCCATTCATGATAGTTCCTTTTTCCTCAGGGATCCATAAAGTGACAGGACTATATAAGGTCAAGTTTTATAAAAAGATGCTTTCAGACCTTACAGATCAGTGGACAATTCAGGATAAAGAAAATGTATATACCAGTTTCTCACGGGTTTCCCGACAGGACGATAAAAATCACCCGGTATATATTCATCCGGTCTTCCTGAATGATTCAGTCATTATTGCACAGAAGGAAAGCATGAACGATCCTGACTGTATTGTTATGATTGAAAGAAAAACGGGGAAAGAAAAAAAAATTATTACTTTGGGAACGACACAAGATCAATCAATTTCAGTTGGCGGAAATTACATAGTATGGTCAGAAGTCAAGCCGGATCCTAGATGGCAGAATCGTGATTACTCTGTCATCCGTATACGTGACCTCCGGAAAGGTGATACAAAGAATCTCACGGTCAGAAGTCGCTATTTTGCACCTGTCATTTCACCAGATGCTAAGCATATTGCAACAGTAAAAATTGATCCCCAGAATCATTGTTCTATTGAGATACTTGAACTTCATAATGGAAAAATAATCAAAAATTTCCAATTGGCTAAGAATGCCCTGTGCCTTAAACCTGCCTGGTCCTCGAATGGACAAATGCTGGTCTTTGTTATTATGAATGAAAAGGGAAAGAGCATTGCGGGCCTGAATATTTTTACAGGGAAGCTTAACTATTATATACCATTCAGCTTCACTGAGATATCCGGCCCTGTATTTTACAGTCCCGGCTATATTGTCTATACTGCCGATTACTCCGGAATTGAGAATATCTATGCAGTTGATACTATGTCGGGAAAAATATTCCAGGTTACATCCTCACGGTTTTATTCAAAAGACCCCTGCTTAAGTGCAGATCTAAAGACTATGATTTATTCAGATTATGCATCAGGCGGACTTAATGTTGTTGAGACCAATATAGATCCTTCCCGGTGGATACCTATTGAAAAAATCAATGATAATTCGATAAAACTATACAACCCTCTGATACAGCAGGAACAGGCAAATATTCAAGACAGTGTCAATTTGAGAAGAATTTATAAGATGTTTCAATCAGATAGTTGTAATATCGTAAATGATACGATTAAGGGAAAGATATTTACTTCAAAAAAATACAACAAATTCCTTCATCTTTTCAATCCACACAGTTGGGAGCCTCTCACAGCAAATGTTGACAATCTGACAGTCAGCCCTGGTGTTTCAATTCTTTCCCAGAATATTCTTGGGAATATGTTTGCAAATGTAGGGTGGGAATATAATACCAATGAATCTACCGGGAAAGTTTTCGCCAATTTCAGTTACCAGGCGCTTTACCCGGTTTTTGATCTGGGATTTTCACTTGGTAACCGTGCAGCATATTACTATATTACCAAAAATGAATCAGCAAGATTTACCTGGCAGGAGATGAACCTCAGCCTTCATACAAGTATTCCCTGGAATTTTTCACAGGGAAAGTACATCCGTTTCTTAACACCCTCTATTGGTACCACAATCATTGATGTTACTCATAATCAATCAACTCCAAATCAATTGGCAACTGGGTTGATTACCAGCATCGATTATCAAGTATCTTTTTCTCAATATCTGCAATCTTCAGCTAAAGATATGTTTCCAAGGCTGGGGCAAACCTTTGACCTTAATTTCAGTAATACCCCTTTTCCCGGTAACCAACTTGGTAATATTTTTGCCATGCAGACCAATCTTTATTTCCCCGGAATATTTGAACATCAGGGAATCTGGGCATATGGTGGCTACCAATTATATCATTACAAATACGATATGATTTATAGCTATGCAAGCATTATTAATTTTCCTCGTGGCTATAACGGATTGATTGATGAGCAGGTTGTAAGCGCATCTTTTAATTATAAATTACCTCTCTTTTATCCTGACCTGAGCTTAGGGTCAGTGATATATTTAAAGCGATTTAAGCTAAACTTATTTTTCGACTGGGCACAGGGTTGGACAGAAAAACAGGTGAACATTTATCAATCAGCAGGGGCTGAAGTGACCGCCGATCTCCACTTATTACGTTTCCTTTACCCATTAAACCTTGGCATAAGAGCAACCTACTTCCCATTTACCTATTCATGGGGTTGGGAATTGTTGTATTCTATCAATCTTTAGCAGTCGTTGAATTTCGCTTCTAAAGTATCAGATAAAGGCCAGAGAAATATACCTACAGGAACTCTACTTATGGAATTTCCGAATAAACTCTTCGACTTCAGGAACGCCTCCCTGGTAGATCAGGTATCCATTATAAGGTTCCCGTGGCGTGATCTCTCCATTGATCGGCGTCAGCAGTATCTCTTTTACTTTCTCCAGGTCATCGGTCTGTCCCAATGCCCAACTTAGTTTTATAAATGCTGTTTCAGGCAACATATTTT
>JBEKQA010000276.1:0-2882 GCA_049520195.1 Bacteroidales bacterium | reverse complement strand
TTCCTGTCGCCGTAAGCATCATCGATACGGGTAACGGTAGGCCAGTACTTATCCTCGGCGGACCAGGGCATAGGATAAGCAGCTTTTTGTCGTGAATAAGGCAATGTCCATTCATTTGCAGTGACCATTTGTGCAGTATGCGGAGCTTTCATGATCACATTATTCAATTTATCAGCTTTCCCTTCCTTTATTTCTTCAATTTCCTTCCGGATAGCTACCATGGCATCGATTAGCCTGTTCAATTCATAGTATGGTTCACTTTCTGTAGGTTCCACCATCAAGGTCCCGTGAACCGGAAATGCTACGGTCGGGGCATGGAATCCATAGTCCATCAGTCGTTTGGCAATATCTATGGCACCGATACCTGTTTCCTTAGTAATTGCATTGCAATCGACGATCATCTCATGGGCACAACGACCTTTGATGCCTGAATAAAGAATTGGGTAGTAAGGCTCAAGGCAGGATTTCAGGTAATTGGCATTCAGGATGGCGTATTTCGTGGCTTCTGTCAAACCATTGCCTCCCATCATTTTAATATATCCATAAGAGATCGGGAGAATTAAAGCACTTCCATAAGGTGCAGAAGCAACAGCAGTAATTCCTTTATCTCCACCGGTATTAATGAAAACATGTTTCGGCAGGAAAGGAACGAGGTGCTTTGCAGTTCCGATCGGACCTTCACCCGGCCCGCCGCCGCCATGCGGAATGGCAAAAGTCTTATGCAGGTTCAGATGACAAACATCCGCTCCGATAATCCCGGGGTTGGTCAATCCAACCTGTGCATTCATGTTGGCTCCATCCATATAAACCTGGCCACCATTTTCATGGATGATGTCGATGATCTCGAGTATATTCTCTTCGAATACCCCGTGGGTTGACGGGTAAGTCACCATTAATGCACCGAGATTATCTTTATACTGGACAGCTTTTGCTTTCAGATCATTCAGGTCAATATTCCCTTTATCATCACAATCAACAACTACGACTTTCATCCCTGCCATCACAGCACTTGCAGGGTTGGTGCCGTGTGCAGAACAGGGGATAAGACAAATATTCCTGTGACCTTCTTTGCGGCTGAGATGATACTGACGAATTACCATCAAGCCGGCATATTCTCCGGCGGCACCTGAATTCGGCATAAAGGAAATGCCCTCAAACCCAATAATTGTGCAGAGATCTTTTGCGAGTTCATGGATAAGATACTGATAACCTTCAGCCTGGTTTTTAGGAACAAAAGGATGGATAGCGCCAAATTCAGGCCAGCTGAGGTGGAACAATTCAGCAGCTGCGTTCAGTTTCATCGTGCAAGACCCCAGGGGGATCATAGACCTGTTGAGCGAAAGATCTTTTATCTCAAGTTTCTTGATGTACCTCATCATCTCAGTTTCAGAATGATAGGAGTTGAACACCTTATGTATAAGATAAGAAGATGTGCGGCTTAGATTTTGCGGGATCGTGGTAATTTTCTCACATTCATTCGGATCACAAACAAAGGCTGAAAAATTCTTGAGATTAGCCTGGGCAAATATTGACAAGATCAGATTTATATCTTCAAGCGATGTGGTTTCATCAATACTGATTCCCACGGTTTTGGCATCTATATACCTAAAGTTCATTTTGTTCTTCAGTGCTGCCTGCTTGATATTCTTAATCGAAGTTCCTTCCGGAATCCTGATTGCAAGTGTGTCGAAGAAATAATTATTCAGCTGACGATAGCCGTATTTCTGTAATTCCTGGGAAAGAACCCCTGCCAGGATGTTGATATGACGGGCAATCTGACGGATCCCTTTCGGGCCATGCCATGCTGCATAGAATCCGGCCATTACAGCAAGAAGTACCTGCGCCGTGCAGATGTTGGAAGTAGCCCGTTCTCTCTTTATATGCTGTTCGCGTGTCTGAAGAGCCATTCGCAAGGCCTTGTTCCCGTTAGCATCTACTGAAATACCAATGATTCTTCCCGGAATCTGTCTTTTATAATCTTCTTTTATAGCAAAGTAAGCTGCATGAGGACCGCCATATCCCATCGGGACACCAAACCGCTGGGTCGATCCAAAGACAACATCGGCGCCCCATTCACCCGGAGGAGTAAGCAGCGCGAGACTGAGTATATCAGCAGCAACGGCAACTCCAGCGCCAACTGCATGGGCTTTGTCAGTGAATTCACGGTAATCGACAATAGCTCCGAACTGGTTAGGATACTGAACAACAGCTCCAAAGAATTTATCTGTAAAGACAAACTCATCATACTTGCCGAAAACAAGGTCGATCCCCAACGGAAATGCCCTGGTCTTGATGACATCTATACTTTGCGGAAAAAGATCTACAGATACGAAGAACTGATTTGCTTCGCGTTTTACAGCTTCCCTTGACCGGGCATTGAAAAGCATAATCATTGCCTCGGCAGCAGCTGTTCCTTCATCGAGAAGAGATGAATTGGCGATAGGCATCCCTGTCAAATCTGAGATCACTGTCTGAAAATTCAGGAGCGCTTCCAGCCTTCCCTGGGAGATCTCTGCCTGGTAAGGAGTATAAGAAGTGTACCAACCCGGGTTTTCAAGAATATTACGCAAAATGACTCCGGGGGTAATCGTATTATAATATCCCAATCCGATATAGGTTTTATAGATTTTATTTTTGGATCCGACTTTCCTGAGATGATTCAGATATTCATATTCGTTCATTCCATCAGGAAGATCCAGAGGAGTTTTCATTCGTATGCTTGCGGGAACAGTTTCATCGATAAGCTGATCAAGTGAATTAACACCGATCTTTTTCAGCATTTCAGGGACTTGCTCTCCGAAAGGTCCATTGTGTCTTCTGGCGAAGTTATTCGTGATCATAGAGTTTATAATTTTTAGGTAGTGTTCATGCAAAAGTACCAA
>JBEKQA010000275.1:0-2913 GCA_049520195.1 Bacteroidales bacterium | reverse complement strand
TGTTATCTGAATAGGAAATACTCTGACCGCCAGCCCCATCGATAAAATTCACAAAATATCGGCCGGAGAGGTTGATAGCGGCAGAAGGGTCACCATCGTTGCCGACACCTGCGCCATGGTACGTTCCTGTCCATGTTGATCCTCCATCAAATGAATTATACCAGTCGGCCCCATAAGTAGTTCCATTACTGGGTTGTGGAGTGGAATTATTCGACTCTAAAACATGCATCTTATCATTTGGATCTCCAAAAATCGAGTTCTCGCTTTCGGTGTTCACGTTTGTAGTAACTGGGACGTCAGGAGAATCTGATATCAGCATTCTTTTATTGTTAAAGACCTTGGTACCTGTATATTTTGCCGGTGCGGGTCTGTACATCGGTTGCACAGGAACGAGTCCTAATGCAGCCATTTTTGCCCAGTACCCCATGTTGTCGATGCGTGTATCGACCTGGAAATTAGCTGGTATTGCTGGCTTCTGGTTATTGCCCTGAGGGAAAGCAGCAAGACATAGAAGTCCTAAGAGTAAAGCAAAGAAGAATTTTTTCATGAAGGATCTTGTTTGAGGTTGGGAATGAATATTATTTATACAAAGGTATAAATTTTTATCCGTACCTTTGGAATGAATTGTAGAAAAAAAACTGTGATATCACGGATATTTAAATCAACTTCAATTCTGTTACTCCTGCTCGTATTTCTGGCCGGAAGCACGGGTATATCCATCTCTGTGCATACCTGTGGAGACAGCCACAAAAAGAATGTCTTGGTTTTCAAAGAGATTTTCAATCAAAAGTTTTCCTGTTGCTGCGAGGAGAATGCAGCTCTACAAAATGACAGAAATCAACTATCAGCTTTCGCTGAATATTCTGATAATGATTGTTGCAGGATATCGCATCTGTTTATAAAAGCTCCTTTTGCAGGGTTCCCGATCCTTGAGAAGTTTTCAGTGCCACAGTTCGATTTTCCTGTTTACACGGAAAGGGCAAATTTGAAGTTGACAAGCTTACAGGATTCAAAATCATCTTATCAACCTTTCTCAGATCCTTCGCCACCTCCGTTATCAGGTATTAAACTTATAATTTCTATCCACCAGATCCGGATACCTGAGTCTGTTTGCTGATCTTTTTTTCTTAAGAAATTCCTTCCTTGAGGATTACTTTAATCCTTCAGTAAGATCATTTTGCAAACAGGAAAGACTTGAAATGAAAAAAACAAAAATAATATTTCCAATAGTAATATCCCTCGTGTGTTCAGTATTTCCAGGCCTAGCTCAGACTATTTCCGGAATCGTTTATGAGAAAATTTCCCAAAATTTTAAATCTCCTCTGACCGGGGTGACAATTCAATGGATAAAGACAACCATCGGAACTGTAACAGATAATGCCGGCAAGTTTCAACTTTCATTACAAGGAATCTCAGATCAGCGGATCGTGGCAAGGTTTCTCGGATACCGCCAGGACACGATTAAAATTATCTCATTCAATAAACTTCTTGAAATAGAACTGATTCCTGCTAATTCGGTCCTTCCTGGTGTTGAGATAAAAGTGAAACAGGACAATTCGCTCATCTCAAAACTGAATGCAAGGCAAACCCAGGTTATAAACATAGGAGAATTGCAACGTGCTGCGTGCTGTAATCTTGCAGAAAGCTTTGAGACCAATGCTTCTGTCGATGTTTCTTACAGCGATGCAGTCACCGGCGCTAAACAGATCCAGTTACTTGGATTATCAGGTATTTACAGCCAGATCATGACTGAGAATATCCCTCTTATCCGGGGCCTTGCCAGTACTTATGGATTAAATTATATCCCGGGTTCATGGATGGAATCTATACAGATCTCGAAGGGAACGGCATCGGTTGTAAATGGTTATGAATCAACTACAGGTCAGATAAATGTGGAATATAAGAAACCTGAAAACACTGAGAAATTCTATGTCAACCTTTATGGTAACAGCAACCTTCGGTTCGAATCCAATATTGACGGGTCTATCAAGCTGAATGATAAACTTAGCACGATGTTGCTGATTCATGTTGATGAGTTTCAAAATAAGATTGACAAGAACCAGGACGGGTTTCTCGATTTGCCGAAACTTCAGAGCTATAACTTTTTTAACAGATGGGATTATATAAACCCGGGAGTAATGGTCTCAAAGCTCGGAATCAAGTACCTCGATGAGACTCGCGATGGAGGACAGATGGATTTCAGTAAGTCAAGCAAGAATTTTGATACCACGGGAATAAGTGATGGGACTAAGAAATATGGCTTTGAAATTCATACCCGGCGTCTCGAGGGTTTCTGGAAGAATGGCTTTTTCCTCAGGAACCATCCGGAAGCCAGTATCGGCCTGATACTTTCAGGTGTAAATCATGAGCAGACAGGCTTCTATGGTCTTGACCAGTATACCGGTCATGAACGAAGTCTTTACGCCAACCTGATCTTTAATACTTCGTTAAAGAAGAATACACATAAGATAGCCGCCGGATTTAGCTACCTGCTTGATAACTTTAATGAGAATTTCACCCAGGATTCATTGACCTATTTGTATCAGATCAATCATGGGACTTCATCGCGGGACCTTTATACGCTGGTAGGTTCGAAAAATATCAATTTTAATATGAACCGTACTGAATTTGTTCCAGGGGCTTTCTTTGAATATACACTGAACCTGAAGGATAAATTTACAATGATCGCCGGATTGAGAGGTGATTATGATAATCTTTGGGGATTTTTCATCACCCCGAGACTGCATCTCCGGTATAAATTTAATGAGTCGACATTTTTAAGAGGATCGGTTGGAATAGGCTACCGTACGGCAAATATACTGGCTGAGAACAGCGCCCTGTTTATCAGCCAGCGTTCATTTGTATTCACCGAACCCATGAAACAGGAAAAGGCTGTGAACTTTGGATTGAATT
>JBEKQA010000274.1:0-3000 GCA_049520195.1 Bacteroidales bacterium | reverse complement strand
CATGTTCTCAGAAGATAAAACCCATAACTGAAAATAATCTGTTCCCGGGTTCGGATATATCCTGCCGAATATAAATTCACTCTTATTATTGTAAGAATTTATCCCGGTTACTTCATGCTCAAAAACTTCAAGCTGTAATTCTGCGGCATCAGGATTCGATGTATCGACAGATACTTGTAAGACCTTTGCATATTTACCGGTAACCTCAGGGTAAAGATTATAGGTCCCAAATGGAAGCGCAAGAAATTCAAAGTTACCACTTGCATCCGAAAAGGTTGCTTTTATAGGAACCAGGTCATCATTTAACAGTAATACTTCGGTATTCGGAAGTAGTGAAGTGTCGGCATTAAATATAACCGATCCACTTATCCTGGCTGATCCTGAAAGACTGTCATTGCCTGCAATCATGTAAATATCGTTATCAAAGATCGTATTCTCAATGGAAAATGGTGATGTTGTTTGCCATTTAAATTGAGATGCATTATAGGTAGGCAGATATTCTTTGAAATGAGAGGAACCTTCTGACAGCTCAGCTTTTATGATATAATTCCCTTCGAGCACATGGAGAAATGTATAATATCCCATGTATGTAAAACGGTTAGAATCAACCGGCACAATCCATTTATTATGTGCCCTGTAAAGATACACGATGCCGGTATCCTTTGAATCATGTGGATTGTTGATCGGGAACTTGCCTGCGAAGAGAAGTCCACCTATATTATAATAAGAACTCGTTTTAATAAAGCTGCTTATAGAATCGAAACAGTCCCAGGCACCGGAGGAATCCATCTTTGTGATGGTAAGCTCAACTTTAAAGGTTCCATCAGTAGTGTATTGATGGACAGGATTCTTCTCACTACTCGATGCGCCATCTCCAAATGTCCAGTTCCATTTATTGTGATCGCCATAAGAAAGATCTGCAAAAACAAATGTATTCTGCTGTGCCCTGTTATTTGAATCAAGGACTGCCGAAAAAGCTGCCCTGCATTGTTCGTTAAGGCAAATAGAAAAATTGACTTCGATTGGAGTAGTAGTGCTGTAAACCGTATTGGAATGAAGAACATTATCGCAGTCATAAGTAGCAACACTGATAGGAATTCCATCATAAATAGAAGCAATAGTATCCGCATAGTATCCATTTGTGTCACTGAACACGACATCTGAGTATTCAATTAGAGTAGCATTGATCTCTACTGGGTTGTCTGGAATGGGTTTATTATTCAGGCTATTCAATACATGTCCCCATATAATGACCCGGTCTGAAGCGATGTGAATAAATGCCGTCTTCATTACCGAATCCTGACATCCGTTTGAAGCGGTTATCAACAACTTGACGTTATAAATGCCAGCACTGGTATATGAATGCTGCGGATCTTTAAGGTTTGAAGTATTATTCGCACCCGAAGCGGGATCCCCGAAAGTCCAGCTCCAAGAAACAATCGTCGAATTGCTAACTGATTGATCCGCAAATTGATATCTCAGTCCTGAGATGCTGTCATAAGTAAAATCAGCAAGGCATCCCGAATAGGGAGGAACACAAATCAAAAAATCAGAAACGATAGGAGAATTTGTACTTAAGCCAGTGAGTAGCTGGGCATTATTGTTGCAATCATAGGTAGAGATTTCAAACAATACAGGATAGGCAGGGACATTTTGCACGGTGTCGGCATAAAAACCATTACTGTCAGTATAAACCGTTTTGTAATAATGAAATGGGGATGAGAAATCGGTTTTTATATATACTGTATGACCAGGAACAGGATTGTGACCTTGAAGATCCTTAACTGAACCATTCAGGTAAACAGTTACCCCCGAAGCCTTAAGAGCAAATAAAAAAATCAGTGGAAGTAATATGAGCGTACAAATTCTAGTCATGGTACTTTTTATTTTTACCGAAGTTAATCCTTATACCAAGTTCGATTCCAATGGAATAGGGATCTTTCGCTTTAGATGTTGCAGATTCCTGTGTTTCAAATGGCTTGAAATAATGATTATAAGATGGATCAGCATAAATACTGAACTCTTTTGTCAACCTGTATTCGATATCAAGAGCTGCCTGAAGTTCCCAATTCATTTTTACCCTTGTAAAGCTGTTGTTTTCAACCCGGATAAGTTGCGCATTGGGATAATCAATAAAGGGTGAAGCTTCTTTCGATGCAATGAGAAATGAGATGGCTGGTCCTGCCTTTATTCCAATACTCCAACGGTCTGATTCGAACACTTCATATCCGAGTAACAGTGGAATCTGAAGGTATGTATAGCGGCTTATACCCCTGTTGTCAGCAACATGCTCGATGCTGTCATAAACCGCAATATCTTTTGTGGTATAAATAATTTGATTCTCCGGGGTCACAATGAATGAGATTATGTCAGTAAAATAACCAATGCTGTCCTTGCTCTTGTAACGCACACGATAGTCAGCCTGGTCAAATACATATCCCAATCCGACACCTGTCTGCAGTGAGAATTTTCCAACATGATATGTTAAACCTGTCTTCAGCCATAAATTGGATTCAGAATACTGTCCGTTATTCCGGTATAATGAAAGCTCAGGTGAAACTCCTATGTTATATGTAAAGAACTGTGGAATTTCAGCCTTTGTGACAAGCGGAACATTCAATATTCCATTAAGGTTCTGGATCCTCAGCATGGTATCTTCTTCTGTTGTTGGTAACAGACTGTTAATTGATAATGGAGGCATGTATTTCAGCTCATAAGTATCTGAGCTTCTTCTTTGCGTAACAATGAGATGATCTGTGGTTGATGCCGTTTCTGCACTGGATTGTGTTATTGATTCGCTTCCTGAAGGTACAGTTGTCTTATTTGTTATTTTATATGTACTTTTTATCCGTGTTGTGCTGTTGCTTGCCAATATGGGAACAGCCAAACTAAGCTGTGAGTTATTGACAGGCAAGCCCTTACCTGATGTCTGGGAGGGAAGATTTGTATTGTCGGATTGAGTAGAATTAGCCGGAGTTAATATCTTAGTTTTAGCAGAAG
>JBEKQA010000273.1:0-3031 GCA_049520195.1 Bacteroidales bacterium | reverse complement strand
ATTCCTGAGGCTGGCTATTCCCAGAAGGGTATACACCAATAACCACATGGATGTTGTAGCAGTTGCCTTGAAAAATGTGTTCGACCATCGGAATGAGATAACACGAGGAGTAAAAATTATTTCTGAAGCTCCCATTATGCGTCATTTCACGGTTGAACTGGATCTTGCCTGATATTCAGGAGATGGAATCACAGAAAAAAAAGGCACGATACCAACGAATCTATTCTCAATTACAAGAACTTCTTGCAAAATCTGATGATCCTGATGCAAAGATGGCGACTATTGTAGCCGTTCTTCATCATAAAATGGAGACTTTTTTCTGGACCGGATTTTACTGCCTGAAAAACGGTGATCTTATCGTAAAAACTTATCAAGGGCCGGTTGCTTGTCAACAACTGGAAAAAAACAAGGGAGTTTGCTGGGCCGGAATCAACCAAGGAAAATCGATTATGGTCCCGGATGTTCACCTATTCCCTGGTCATATTACCTGTGATTCAAGATCCAAGTCAGAAATTGTCGTACCGCTGAAGGATACTAAAAACCGTATCATCGGTGTTCTTGATGTGGACAGTTCGACATTGAATGCGTTCGATCAAATTGATGCCGACTACCTGGAAAAGGTTGTTAGCCTGGTATTTCAAAAATCAGTGGCATGATTTCTGATTCCTGATTTATAAGTTATAAACGAAAAACGACAACTGCCTGAATATGTCATTTCTGGAGATTTTCTTAATTGGGGTGGGCCTTTCAATGGATTGTTTTGCAGTCTCGCTTAGTTTTTCTGCTTGTGGGAAGCTGAAATGGAAAGATGTATTAAAGATGTCGGCCTTTTTTGGAATATTTCAAGGGCTTATGCCTATAATTGGCTGGTTGATTGGCACTTCCTTTCTCGCATTTATACAAGCAGTTGATCACTGGCTCGCGTTTGGCATCCTGGCTGTAATTGGAATTCATATGGCTAGCCAGTTCTTTGTTCATGAAACAAAAAGAAAGCCTGCTGATATCCGGAAGACCTCCGTTCTGATAACACTTTCGTTTGCCACGAGTATTGATGCCCTGGCAACTGGAATCAGTTTTGGGTTTATCAAAGTAAACATCCTGGAAGCGGCATCAGTCATCACAGGAGTAACATTTCTTGTGTCAATCATAGGTTCAAGATTGGGAGCAAAATCCAAATTCATTCCGGCTAGATGGGCTGAATTACTGGGAGGTCTTGTCTTGTTACTAATTGGGACAAAGATAATTTTAAACCATTTGGGTTTATTGTCTTGGTGATAATCGCTTTGTAATCCAAATCAGTGAAGTGAAGGAAGATTGCAAAACTGATTTTTTGATTTTTCATTATCTTTGTTTTTAATTCGACTCTATGTCAACGATAAGAATCACAAAGGAATTTCGATTTGAAGCTGCTCATGCATTAAAGGGTTATGATGGTCCTTGTAAAAGTGTCCATGGCCATTCGTACAAACTGACCGTTACCATATCTGGTATCCCAATCGAGGATAAGGTATCACCTAAGATAGGTATGGTAATGGATTTCGGAGATCTCAAAGGAATTATCAAAAAGAAAATTATCGATTCTTTTGATCATGCCCTTATCCTGAATAAAGATTATCCATTGGAAGATATTCAGAAAATCAAGGATATCTTTTGTAATATCATTTGGGTTGATTATCAGCCAACAAGTGAAAACATGCTAATCGATTTTGCTGAAAGGATCAAACCTTTACTTCCGGCCGGAGTAAAGTTATTTTCCCTTCAGCTCCGTGAAACAGCAAATTCATTTGCAGAATGGTTTGCAGATGACAATAAGTAAAACAAGATAATTATTATCAACTACTTAGAATATAATCTACAATGGAAATTACCTGGCTTGGCTGGGATAGTTTTAAGGTTAAAACATCCGGCAAAACGATTTATTTTGATCCTACTCTAGGGGATTTTAAAGAACAAGCAGATCTTATTCTAGTATCACATGGCCATTCCGACCACAGTCAGCCTGATATTCTTGCCAGGATCAGGAAACCCACTACCGTTTTGCTTACGTCAAAAGAGAACAAGGATAAAATAAATGGAATAGGGCTTGCGGCCGGTGAGACCTGGAATTTAGAGAACATCCATGTAATCGCTTGTCAAGCTTATAATATTGTGAGAATGAGACAACCGGGAGTTCCATTTCATCCAAAAGGGTACGGATTGGGCTGGATTGTCGAATCTGAAGGCAAAAGGATCTACTTTCCGGGAGACACTGAATTAATACCGGAAATGGAAGCACTGGGGGTTATCGATATGATGATGGTTCCTATCAGCGGGACGTATGTAATGGATATTGATGAGGCGGTCAGGGCTGTAAAGATCATAAAGCCAAAGGTTGTCATACCTATGCATTTCGGAATTTTCGATATTTCATTTGGGAAACTACCGGCCCATTTCGAGTTACAAGCTGATCCTCATGAATTTGCGCGAAAGCTGGAAGGTGTTGCAGTGGTCAGGGTTTTAAGACCTGGAGAATCATTAACCATCTGATTGGAAACGAATTATACTCAGAAAATAGAATCTTCCCTAATCAATTATTGGCAGATTGGTGTGGGTAAACTTTGAGTATACCCTGAGCGAACGAAGAGCGAAGGATGAGCGAACAAAGTCTATAGGAAGTCTATAGAAAGTCTATAGGAACAGCCTTCTTTTTTTAGCTAAATGTAAGTCTTTCAGTATTTTAAAAATAAGCATTTTTATGAAGAATATCGTTACATATTATAAAACAATAAGTTAAGACTGAGTTTTTGATCAGAACACAGGTTTTTTTAGCAAAAGTTGTCGATTATCAAATTAAGAGGCTGTCTCGTGACTCATGAGACAGCCTCTTAATTTCATTTATTGATAAACTTATCTTCCTATTACAAACTTCTTAACCAATATTCCTCCATCTGATTTTTCGACCTTCATAGAATACCATCCTTTTCTGAGGTCTGACATGTTAAGGCATGGTTGCCTGAGACCTTAATTTTTTATTATCTTTTGGGTATTGATA
>JBEKQA010000272.1:0-3057 GCA_049520195.1 Bacteroidales bacterium | reverse complement strand
ATAACCTTCCTTTTCTTTTGATCGGAGTTGTGTTACAACACATGGTCCGGCTTCTATGATAGTACATGGAATATTCTTTCCATTTGCATCATAGATGCTTGTCATTCCGACTTTTTTTCCTATTAATCCAGACATTTTATAATTTTTATCAGTTTATTGATAAATAATGATCAAACCTTGATTTCAACTTCAACACCGCTTGGAAGTTCAAGCTTCATCAAAGCATCAATGGTCTTCGACGTGGTGCTGTATATATCCAGCAACCTCTTATAAGAACAAAGCTGGAACTGATCCCGCGATTTTTTATTTACAAATGTCGACCGTAATACTGTAAGTATTTTTTTATCCGTCGGCAATGGTATGGGTCCGCTCACAACAGCTCCTGTGGCTTTAACAGTCTTCACGATTTTCTCTGCTGATTTATCGACCAGGCTGTAATCGTATGACTTTAGTTTTATTCTGATTCTCTGACTCACTTTTTTTTGTTTTTGTTGAAACGCTCAATGACGTCTTTACAAGGATTATCTTTTCTTGGTTAATATGCGGGAACGTATCCCCTTATTTTATATAAAACATCGTTCATTATTTCCTGAGGTATTGCACCAAAGTGTGAAAACTCCAGCATACAGGTCGCCCTTCCTGATGAAACACTGCGCAATGTTGTGACATAACCGAACATTTCAGATAAGGGTACCTTTCCAAGGATGACTTGGTCATTAACCCTGGATTGAACTTCTTCTACCTGCCCGCGGCGTTTGTTTAAATCGCCTGTTATATCACCCATATATTCGCTGGGTGTCACAATCTCAAATCGCATAATGGGTTCGAGTAAAGTTGCTTTGGCTTTTTTGCATGCTTCTTTGAATGCAATCCCGGCAGCAATCTGAAATGCCAATGCATCTGAATCGACGCTGTGGAATGATCCATCAATAAGGCGGACTTTAATACTTTCCATCGGATAACCGATAATAGGACCATTCATCATTGCTGACTTAAGTCCTTTTTCAATCGATGGAATAAACTCTTTCGGGATATTGCCACCTTTTATTTCATTAATAAACTGAAGTCCTTTAACACCTTTATCAGCCGGAGAAGCTTCAATTACAAGATCTGCAAATTTTCCTTTTCCACCTGTCTGTTTCTTATATACTTCGTGATGAAGTACCGTATTGAGGATGGCTTCTTTATATGCAACCTGGGGATTCCCCCTGTTACATTCAATATTGAATTCACGTTTCAGACGATCGGCGATGATATCCAGGTGAAGTTCACCCATTCCGCTGATCAGGGTTTGACCGGTTTCGCTGTCGACTTTTACTTTGAAAGTCGGATCTTCTTCTTCCAGTTTTGCCAATGCAGTCATCAGCTTTTCGACATCATCCTGTGCCTTAGGCTCTATGGCCATATTGATAACCGGTTCCGGAAAGGCCATAGATTCAATCAGGATCGGATGTTTAACATCACACAAGGTATCGCCGGTATGAATATTTTTAAGTCCTATTGCAGCTCCAATCTCACCAGCTTCGATCCGTTTAATGGGATTCTGCTTATTGGCATGCATCAGCATCAGCCGCATGATCCTCTCCTTTTTGTCAGTATTTGTATTCAGAACCGTACTTCCGGCTTCGAGTGATCCGGAATAAACTCTGAAATAGGCCAATCTGCCCATGAACGGATCCGTAGCAATTTTAAATGCAATGGCCGTAAAAGGTTCGTTAGGATCAGGTTTACGTGATTCTTCTTTTTCGGTGAATGGGTTGACACCAACAATGGCAGCCCTGTCAAGGGGAGAGGGGAGATATTTAATGATCGCGTCAATCAAAAGCTGTATTCCTTTATTTTTGAATGCAGCACCACAGATGACGGGCGATATCCTGTTTTCAAGCGTTGCTCTCCTGAGAGCGGCAATAATATCATCTTGACTGATGGAATCAGGATTATCCAGGTACTTTTCTAGTAAATGGTCGCTTTCTTCAGCGGTTCCTTCGATAAGTCTTGTCCTGTATTCCTTAACTACATCTTTCAGATCATCAGGGATGGGAATCTCATGATAATGTTTTCCTAAAGTATCATCTTCCCAAACGAATGCTTTATTTGAAACCAGATCGACAACACCGGTAAATCCTTCCTCAGCTCCTATCGGGATCTGGATGGGAATCGGGGTTGCGCCAAGTTTCTCCTTGATCTGGTTAACTACCTTAAAAAAATCAGCCCCCGTACGATCCATCTTGTTGATAAAGCTGATGCGGGGGACGTTATATTTATTTGCCTGTTTCCAGACGGTCTCACTCTGAGGTTCTACACCTCCCACGGCACAGAAAATTGCAATGGCACCATCGAGAACCCTTAGTGAACGCTCTACTTCGATGGTAAAATCGACATGACCTGGGGTGTCAATGATATTAATGCGGTACTTTCCGTTCCTGTAATCCCAGTAAACAGTAGTGGCAGCAGAAGTGATTGTAATGCCCCTTTCCTGCTCCTGTACCATCCAGTCCATGGTAGCGGTACCGTCATGAACTTCTCCTAATTTATAATTGATGCCGGTATAATACAATATACGCTCAGTCGTCGTGGTTTTACCCGCGTCGATGTGGGCCATAATGCCGATGTTGCGAATATTTACTAAATTCTCTGACATCACTTTTATTGTAGCCGGCTTCCTTTTGTTGTTGTTAAAATCTGAAATGTGAGAAGGCCTTATTTGCTTCAGCCATTCTGTGAGTATCTTCTTTCCTTTTGAATGCAGCGCCTTCTTCCTTATATGCAGCTACGATCTCTGCAGCAAGTTTCTGACCCATGCTCTTCTCATGTCTTTTTCTTGAGAATGAAACAAGTGCTTTCATTCCGATGGACATCTTTCTGCCGGGCCTGATCTCAGAAGGGATCTGAAAAGTAGCACCCCCGATACGGCGGCTTCTGACCTCCACTGAAGGGGTGACATTTGCAAGCGCCTTCTTCCAAACCTCAAGACCGTTTTCCTTTGTCTTTTCCGAAACAATATCAATTGCCTCATAAAAAACATCATAGGATATGTTTTTCTTTCCCTGTTCCATG
>JBEKQA010000271.1:0-5819 GCA_049520195.1 Bacteroidales bacterium | reverse complement strand
GATACTTTATGCTCGTGCAACGCTTTTGAAGTAATCTGTACAATGTGGTTTCAGGTATATGGTGCTCGACCCGTTCTTTTATACTATGGAAATCGAAATACAAAGTTCGATCATCACCTTTTGTGTTGTTAAAATACATTATCATGGCTTAAGAGGTTCTTTTCACCTATATATTCCAGCTTAAAAACCATATTTTGACAAAATTTTTAAAACAGTCGTGTATGTCATTAATATACAGTTTAATATCAAGGATAACTTATTTTCATAATAATCAACTTCTTCAAATCTGAATGAAATAATCAATAAATGGATTATCTGAATTGCAGCGGAGAGAAATGGTTAATTTCAATTAAATATTTATAAAAAATCATTCCTGCAAATTTTCTATTGTTTTAATTCAATTTTTATACTTTGAAATACAAATATTTAAAATTGATTCCTATGCTGGAAAATTGTTAACTTTACTCTGTAAATTAAATATCAATGTTTTAATTGATAAGATTATGCCATCAATATTTAGTGAAAACTCCGTTCCACAGGTACTGTATGATTTTTTTACGAACAATCAAGATTGTTCTTACAACAAATTTCATAGAATAAAAAATTTGAAACAAGGTAGAAAAGATACTAATCGTCTATTAAAGGAGTTTTTAACCTCAACTATTGATGAAGTTAGAGTTAGAAAAGCAAATGAATATGCGGAAAATGTTTTATTTGTTGGGGACATGGATGATGCAGATTATTTCAGACGTTCTCTTTTAAGAAGAGAAATTGTCGGAGACATTGATTATAATAGGCATAGAGATCATGCAAGTCATACTGTTTATAATTATTTACTTGGTTGGTATCTATTTGACAATGTTCCTAAACTAAAATTACAATTAATAACAAAAATTAAAGCTCATTTACAAAATAAACCAGTTCCTGATGATCTCGAAGTAATTAAATTTTTTGGTTATACATGGCTATATGTATCGCTATTACATGATATAGGTTATATTTTTGAAGGATCAATAAATACGCTTGATACAAATAGTTATAATGAAAGACTTTCTAAGGGTGCGATTGTAATAAATGATTACTTTCACCACCGTTTCTGGTTTGATATTAATATCGATTCTTTAAGTAGTAGAGAAGTCCTTGAAAAGATTGTTGAGCTAAATCAGATCAATTTTAGTAATGTTAATTCTATTGCATCTTTGGCTGATGTTCTTGTTTCTATTGGAAATACTGATGAAATTCTTAAATACGCACATTCAAGCGGATCTGAAGGTATAATCAAAGACATTTTTAAGGATAAAAAAGAGTTACCAAAGGACATCTTCGAACTTTGGATGGTTTATTACAATTGTATGAATTCTTCCATGGACAAAAGAATTAAACAATTGAAAGTTTCATTTAAGGAACTTTTATACAAAGGCTTAAATAGTAGTGGGACTCGATTTTTAGATCATGGAATTACGAGTGGATTAATACTTTTGCTTTATTCTACTTGTTTTTATCGCTTATATTTTTCTCTTAAATTAATTGATAGAGATATTCAAGAAATTATTCAAAGCAAAAAATGGGAAGAGAAAATGAACAGGCAAGAAATAATTGATAAACTCTATGAAATTACTGAGCCAAAATTTGGCCTATCTAAAAATGACGCAGAAATATTATGGAAAATGATTAGTACAATCACACATAATGTTCCTCCACATTTTAAATATGATTCAAGATTTTGGTGCACGGGTATACTATGGGCAACAGCTGCAGTCTCATTTCATAATGTTCTTCAAGATCCAGAAATGTACCCCGGATATAAATCAACTGAAACAGATTACAAATTAAGCATTTTAGGAGATCCCTTGACTTATTTAGGTATTTTAGTCGACATAATAGAAGAATGGGATAGATATCATATCGTTCCGGAAACTGTTTTTACTGGAGATTTACCTGTTCAAGGTACTGATGTACAGATTATTAAAAATGGTGATGAAATGACAATAAAATATAGTAATACAAAAATCACAAAGAAAGTAGTTGATAGCCTTAATAAGGCATTGTATAAGTGGGATGCCTTGATTAGGATTGAGAATTAAAAAAATCACAAGCACTGTTAAAACCAGTTAATTCTGAAAAATGGTTTTGACCGTTACATCAGATTTGATTTTTTGGGAAAATATTTTCCTACCACACTTGGGACAATAATCAGAATTAACTGTCATTTCACAATTTTTACCATAAGTTCCAGTACCAGATCAATCCTTGCGAGTAGTCTGATGTTAGCTTTGATATGAAAGGGTGCTGTGGAGGAGCGCAAGGGATTGCAGCAAGAATTTAATATCCCAGATGAATGATGGGACTCCCACTTCCTTAACTTTTCTTTTCTTACCTGTAATCTTAGGTTAAGGTTTTCAACTAATGGAAAAGGTTGTTTACCCGCATCATGAAAAAGTAAAAAATTCATCTTTGGAAATTGATATATAAGAAGAAAAACACTCCACTCTATATGAAAACCCAATTCAAAGATTTCATTAACACCCGAACATCACAGATTAAAGAAGAATTAGATCATATCGAAAATGTAGATACGTATCAACCCAAACGTATGCTGGTTTTCGAGAATTACTGGAACGACACTTTCTTCAATCAATTTAATAATCAATCATGTAGACCGTTTTTAGAAAATATAGGCCTAATGGTAGGTGAAGAGGTTGCCGTAGGACATCGCTACATCAATTCGAAATCCGACCTTCAATATTTCTTGAAATCTCCAGAAGGGGTGATATGGGATCACCCGGAATCCTTCATGGTCACATATTTTGGAATTCATGGTAGTAAGAAGGGATTTCAATTGACGCAGGGATTAATTGTTAAGAAAGAAATACTCGAATTATGTTCTGGATTCACTCAGGATTTTCCAACTTTTGATAGATCTTTTCTTCTTATCATCCCTGTTCCTTTTTAAAAGCGGAGATCCATTAGAGAAAGAAAACCTTGAATCTATTTATAATGGAGTAATAAAAGAATTCCCGGTTTCAAAGGAGTTGGGATATACCTTATATTGTTAAAATGGCTATTATTTATACCTTCGTAGTTAAATTTGTTGAACCAAAATCACTTAAAATCTAACACATATGACAAAAGCTGAAATCGTAAATGAAATCGTAAACAAAACTGGAATAGATAAAGTAGCTGTACAAGCTATCGTTGAAGCGTTGATGACAACCATGAAAAATTCAATGATCAAGGGGGAAAACGTTTATCTCCGTGGATTCGGTAGTTTCATTATCAAGAAAAGAGCGGAAAAAACTGGTAGAAATATTACAAAGAAAACCCCGGTCAAGATTCCAGCACACAATGTTCCAGCGTTCAAGCCATGCAAGGAGTTTACTGAAGAGGTCAAGATCAACGTCAAAGTAAAATGAGTGGGACCTATTTCTAAAAGTGGTTAATGGGAATTTTGTTTGTGTCAACATCCAAGGGAATTTAGTCCGCACTTATTATAAAAAAAGGTGGCGATACCCGGACGGACTGTTATGATCTTAAAGTGGAATCTGTTTAAATTCTGCTAAACAACGGAAAGGTCGTTATCACCAACAGGTATGGTAATCTGGTGCATACAATTTGATCAGGGTTTGATTTGGAGGAAGGTTCTAAGATTTTTGGGATAGGGGATAAAAAAGGGGAATGATCCCCTTTTTTATTCAATACTTATTCTGAAGATTGATACCAATCAATCAACATTTTCTGGTTGTTCCTCTATTTTCGGAAGTTCGATAGTCTCCTTCTTTATTTACGATAATGGCTTATTATGATTTTTTTTAACTTTTGAACAATATCTTCTATATTTATTCATTCATTCTTACAGAGATTCCTTTGTTTGACAGAATAATTAAATCCATGAAAAAACCATGTGCATTTTTATTATTTCTTTTCCCGGTAGTTTTTATATCCTGCCACAAGAAAGAAGCTGCCACTAATTCCACTTCTACGGGTAATGTTACTCTTGCATTTGCCCATTATGTTAACGGCAGCCCGGTGCAACTGGATACGATGATATATACAAATGCAGCAGGAAACCTTTATGAAGTGGACGATTTCAAGTATTTTATTTCCGATGTACAGTTTCATAAATCGGATGGCTCGGTCACCAGTATTGGCAATTGCACATGGTGTTACTATGTTGACAATACCATTCCTTCTACATTGACATGGAACATCTGCGATAAGTTACCGTTAGGCACTTATGATTCTATTTCTTTCCGTTTTGGAATAATCAGTTCAAAGAACCTGTCTAATATGTTTGTCAATCCTCCCGAATCAGCTATGGCATGGCCCCCTATGCTTGGCGGAGGATATCATTATATGCAGTTGGACGGAAAATGGAAAGACAGCGTTAACAATATTGATAATTTCGGTACGCATCTTGGGATCGGAAGAGTAATTTACGGAAGCGATACTATATTCGTAGATAACAGTTTTCATGTAAAACTTCCCAGTTCGGAATTTACATTATTGGCAGGCGCCACGCCGGTAATACAGATTATCATGAATATTGAAAAGTGGTACAGCAACCCTTATGTTTTTGATTTTAATTATTACGGAGGGTACATTATGATGAACCAGGATGCGATGCATAAAATTTCTGCTAACGGTTGGGATGTTTTTACGATTGGATATATCCATTAATTATATGAATATCAGCAGAGTTTTACTGATTATTGCAATTGGTGCCATGATGCTTCCTGTTTCATGCAAAAAGGATGTAGCAACTCAATCGTCAAACACTGTCAAAACGACTCCATATATCATTAGTATTCCTAAGTTTTTTCCTACAATATTAAACATTCCGGCAGACAACCCTATGACTGTGGAAGGGGTCACCCTGGGGAGATATCTTTATTATGATGGAAGAATTTGCGGTAAGAAAGATACATTGATGTCGTGCAGCACTTGTCATCAGCAGCGATATTCTTTTATGAATGGCGTCGGCTATGCAAATGGGACTACGGGGGTCAAAACGTCACATATTGTTCTTCCGCATGTCAACCTAGTATTTAATTCAAATGGCTACTTGTGGAATGGGTCGGTTACTCCTGATAACCCATTTTATCATACTTCCGGTACTTATGGCGGTAATATTGAAGATATAGTATGGATTGCAATGACTGATGTACCGGAATTTGCCAGTGATACTACAAAGTCGAAAGAAGCCATTCAGGCCATATCTATTTATCCGCCAATGTTTAAGGTGGCATTCGGTTCGGATGTGGTAACATTTAAAAATATTGCAAAAGCCATAGCACAATTTGTCCGTTCATTGATTTCATCAAATTCAAAATTCGACAGGTATCTGAATGGAGAAGAAAACCTCAGCCCAAGCGAACTGAACGGCTATGTGGATTTTGAAACCGAAGTAGCCGATTGTTATCACTGCCACGGGACGATTTTACTTACTACAAACGATTTTTCTAATAATGCAAAAGATTCGGTTTTTACCGATCCTTCCGACAGGTATTCATACACTCATAATACAAGCGATATAGGCACATACAGGGCTTCAACCCTGCGAAATATTGCGTATATGGCGCCTTATATGCACGACGGGCGTTTCGCAACACTGGATGCTGTGATTAATTTCTATAGTTCGGGTCTTGTGAGGTCGCCATATGTAAGCCCTCAGATGTACCATATAAGTACAGGAGGAACACAAATGACACCTTCGCAAAAAGCCGATCTGAAAGCATTTTTATTGACATTAAGCGATTCTGCATTCATTACCAATCCTGCGTTTTCCAAACCTCCTGATTTGCCCTGAACAAAGCAGGGAA
>JBEKQA010000270.1:0-3079 GCA_049520195.1 Bacteroidales bacterium | reverse complement strand
AGATAAAGTATCTCAAGGATATGCGAAATTATTGAATATTGTGAAGAACGATTCTTTAGTTATTCCTAACGGTAATTTTGTTGAGATTAAATTTGAGGATCTTGAAGCTGACCCCGTTAACGAAATCAGGAATATTTACTCAAGATTTCAAATGCCTATCGATGATACCTTTATAAGTAATTTAGAATCATTCCTTAATAGCCTGAAAACATACAAGAAGAATATTTTTTATCTTACTGAATCAGAGAAGGAAATGATCCGAAAACATCTTAGCGAGCAGATGCTAATTTTTAACTATCACTAAAGATTCATTATTTTCTTTAAATTTGAAGTTAATTTCTAACCTAATTTACAGAAGAGCCATATGAAAAAATCCATTTTCCTTTTATTCCTGATAACAATTATTCTTTCATTTCAGTCCTTTTCGCAGGATACTATTACCAAGGCATCAGTATCTCATAAAGCAAATAGACCTCCCAACCGCATTAAATCGGGTTTTTACATCAAACTTGGCCCTGTATTTCCAATTGGAACATATGCGAAAGGAACAACACTTAAAGCTCCAAAACTGGCTGATTCATCAGTATTAGCACATTATCCTTCAAAATATCTCCCTGCCAAGATGGGTGCTGCTATGGACTTGGGGTTTCTGATATACATAGGACCTGCTTTCGCAAATAACCATCTCAGACTAGGGATTGATGCAACATTTCTTTCATTCTGGTTCAATTCTATAAAAGCTGATTCGATATCCGGCTCCAAGAGCCAATACTGGTACTACTTTGTGGGTCAGAAATTTGGACCCGTAATCTCAATCTGCCCGATTGACCGGCTTGTTATCGATCTATCGTACAAACTCAATGCATATGTGGCATATAATCATCATTTGATCAATAATGAAATGAAAGATGAATTTGGGTATAATCTTAACCAATATGAGATCAGCATGAATATTCGCTATTCCTTAATGCTTTTTTCTTTTCAGTACAATTATGGAAAGATAAAATTCAATAATCTTGATTCTTCCAATCCAGACCATTATGTAGATAATTCCACATATCGTGTAATGATTGGATTCAAATTTTAACGACTAAAACTTGTGACTGATTATAATGAATGTATCCTCATATTTCCCTGAAATCGAAAGAAGTCCGATTGAAGAGATTAAGAAATTTCAGGAATCAAAGCTACATCAACAACTCCTTTACCTATTGGCGAACTCAAAATTTTATGCCGACCTTTTTAATCGTAATAAGATAAATATCAACAGAGTCAATACTTTTGAAGACCTTGTTCATATTCCGCCGACTACAAAAGAGGATCTTCAACAGCGCAATGAAGAATTCATTTGCGTTCCAAAACAATCCATAATAGATTATATCACCACTTCAGGAACTTTAGGCGATCCTGTTACTTTTGCCATGACAGACAGAGATCTTGATCGTTTGGCATACAACGAAGCCATTTCTTTTACTTGTGCAGATGGTTCTCCCAGTGATATTTACCAACTTATGACAACGATTGACAGGCGATTTATGGCAGGCCTCGCATACTTCATGGGAATCCGTAAGATGGGAGCCGGTGTTGTAAGGGTTGGTAATGGAATACCTGAATTTCAATGGGATACAATCCACAGAATCAATCCTTCCTCGATCATTGCAGTTCCCTCATTCATTTTAAAGATTATCGAATACGCTGAGGCAAATAACATTGACTATCTCAACAGTAGTATCAGAAAGGCAGTATGCATCGGGGAGCCACTCAGAAATAAAGATTTTTCGCTGAATACGCTTGGACGCAGGATCAGTGAAAAATGGCCTATAAAGCTTTATTCGACTTATGCATCCACAGAAATGGGAACATCTTTTACCGAGTGTGGAGTAGGAATCGGTGGTCATCATCATCCTGAACTAATAATTGTTGAATTTCTGGATGACCATGACAAGCCTGTTCCTGAAGGCGAGTGTGGTGAAGTCACTATTACGACTCTTGGAGTTGAAGGAATGCCCTTACTTCGTTTTAAAACAGGCGATGTTTGTTTTCGTTACACAGCCCCCTGTAAGTGTGGCAGAACCACAATGAGACTTGGCCCGGTCATCGGACGAAAAAATCAGATGATAAAGTATAAAGGGACAACATTTTATCCTCCAGCTCTTTATGATATTCTTGACAACATTGATTTCATTTCAAATTATGTGGTTGAAGTCTTCACCAATGAGATTGGTACCGATGAGATACTAATCCATGCAGGAAGTAAAACGCCAATATTCACTAAGGAA
This sequence comes from Bacteroidales bacterium, assembly GCA_049520195.1. Taxonomy (GTDB): domain Bacteria; phylum Bacteroidota; class Bacteroidia; order Bacteroidales; family FEN-979; genus FEN-979. The sequence goes on along the minus strand of JBEKQA010000270.1, from coordinate 800 downwards.
AAGGATATTAAAGATCATTTTCGTGCGAAGCTGAGAGTAGCTCCTTTAATAAAATTCGAAACGGATGAATTTATTCACCGGATGCAATCCCCGGAATCAACACGTAAACCGATCAAATTCATTGATAACAGAGATAAATCAAAGCATAACTAATCCAGAATTGATTGATTTGAGAAAGTTGTCTCTTATTTGAGATTATTGATAACCTTCTCCCCTCCTATAACAGTCATCAAAACTTTTGTAGAAGGAATTTCGCTCAAGGGGCAGGTCAGGATATCATGATCCAGAATGACAAAGTCTGCCATCTTTCCAATATCGATGCTTCCCCGGCTATTTTCATCAAATCCGGCTTTAGCAGCCCAGATTGTGATTGATTTTAGCGCTTCAACCCGACTTAAGGCATTTTCAGGTTGGAACCCTTTCTCCGGAAAGCTAGTAATATCCTGTCTGGATACAGCAGCATAGAATGTTAAAAGCGGATTGATCTTTTCTACAGGAAAATCAGTACCATTTGGCAACCATCCATTTTGATCAAGGAGATTCTTATAAGCATATGCCCATTTTATTCTTCGTCTTCCAAGCCTGTCAGGAGCCCATTTCATGTCAGAAGTCGCATGTGTAGCCTGAACTGACGGAATAATCGAGTATGCCCCGAATATAGGAAGATCCAAAGGATTGACTATCTGGGCATGCTCAATTCGCCACCGTAAGTCATTTTTCCCCTTCAAGTATTCAGAATAAATTTTCAGTACCAGAGAAACGGCTGAATCGCCGATAGCATGTGTATTTACCTGATATCC
>JBEKQA010000269.1:0-3101 GCA_049520195.1 Bacteroidales bacterium | reverse complement strand
CGCTTACTGCGGCCTCTACTGCGGTGCATGCAAATCCTATCTGAAAGAAAAGTGCCCTGGATGTCATGAAAACTCTAAGGACTCATGGTGTAAAGTACGTTCCTGTAACATGGAGCATGGCTATAAAAGTTGCGCCGATTGCACTGAATTCGCCAATCCCATGGATTGCAAAAAATTCAACAACTTCTTTTCAAAAATCTTTGCTCTTCTACTGGGCTCTGACCGCAATGCCTGCATTGCAAAGATCAAAGAGTCTGGTTATGAAGAGTTTGCAGGGTTCATGACCGAACATCGGCTTCAAACTATTAAACGGAATTAAATCCCCCCTTCAAGCTGAGAATCAGTGACATTTGTCTTCCTTCATGAAGGGATACGTAAATTCTGTTGCCGGCATCAGTGTTTCCTTAATTGTCCTGGGACTCGTCCAGCGTACCAGGTTAAGAAAACTTCCTGATTTATCGTTAGTTCCTGACCCCCTGGCACCTCCGAAAGGTTGTTGACCGACAACAGCTCCTGTCGGCTTGTCATTAAAATAAATATTGCCGGCAGCGTACCTCAGGATCCGGCAGGCATAATTCAAAGCATCCCTGTCCTTTGCAAAAACCGAACCTGTCAGCGCATAGGGCGAGGTCTGATCACAAATCTTAAGAGTTTCTTCAAAGTCCTTATCCTTATATACATAGATGGTCATCACAGGCCCGAAGATCTCTTCTTCCATGGTCTTGAAGTGAGGATCTTTAGCAAGAATTACCGTTGGTTCAATAAAATATCCCTTCGATTTGTCTCCATTCCCACCGAATATCACTTCCGCATCCTTCGATTTCTTCGCATAATCAATATAGCCAATGATGTTATCGAAGGACTTCTCGTCAATCACGGCATTCATAAAATGGCTGAATTCGTTTACGTCTCCGATGGTGATCCGGGAAATCATTTCTCCTATCCTGATTTTAATATCATTCCATAATGATCCGGGGATATAGGAACGGGAAGCAGCGGAACATTTTTGTCCCTGGTACTCAAAAGCGCCTCTGACAATAGCAACTGCAACTTCCTGTGGATCAGCTGAAGAGTGAACGAAGATGAAGTCTTTCCCTCCCGTTTCGCCGACGATCCTGGGATACGACTTGTAGGTCCGCATATTCTCAACGATGGATGTCCAGATATTGTTAAATGTCATCGTCGAGCCGGTGAAATGAATCCCCGTAAAATCCCTGTCTCCCAGAACAGTCTTTCCAATAAGGTTTCCGGATCCGGGCAGGAAATTAATGACTCCATCCGGAACACCTGCTTCCTTGTAAATCTTCATCAGGTAATAATTTGATAAGATACTCGTAGAAGAGGGTTTCCAGACAACAGTATTGCCCATTACGACCGGGGCCATATTCAGGTTGGAAGCTATTGCAGTAAAATTAAAAGGAGAAATAGTGAATATGAATCCTTCAAGAGGCCTGTATTCAGTGCGATTGATGACTCCCGACTGCGAAGAAGGCTGAAGTTTGTAGATTTCAGAAGTAAAATAGGCATTATATCTCAGAAAATCAATGGTTTCACAGGCAGCATCAATTTCAGCCTGGTAAGCATTCTTTCCCTGTCCCAGCATTGTAGCTGCATTCAAAACAAACCGGTATTTCTTTGCGATAAGCTCGGCAATTTTCAGACTCATTGAAACCCGGTCAACCCACGACACTGATGCCCATTCTTTGTGTGCTTTCAAAGCAGCTTCGATGGCCATTTTAACTTCCTTCTCCCCTGCCATGTGATAATTCCCCAGTAAATGCTGATGATCATGAGGCATAACTATCTTTCCCGTCTTTCCTGTCCTGACTTCTTTGCCCCCGATAATCAGAGGAATATCGATCACCTCTCCGCTCATCCGCGTTAATTCGGCATTTAAAGTCTTCCTTTCCCGGCAACCTGGAGCATAATCAAGTACATGTTCGTTACCAGGTCGCTCCATGTTGAATATTGCATTATTCATAGATTCAGTATTTTAGTTTGCAAAATTAGTAATTATTTAGAATGTTTCTATACTTAATTATTTAATTTACCGATAGGCCTTGATATGCATATCGGCTGCAAAAGTAAATAAATAAGAAATAGCTTTGATCGGGGTTGTTCAAAAAAATCCCCATAAATTGCCTCATTAATTATGTTTTAAATATTTGAATTAACGATCTTTAACTTCCTATCTTTTTTTTACTCTTTATTTTACTTGCTTTTTAGTTTTTTTTACCTATATTTACCCCTGCATTCATATGAAGAACAATATATTCCTCTTTCAACATTAAAAAGAAACTGAAAAGTTAACCTTATGATAAAATCTACAGCATTTATATCAATGTTAACGGTTGTAATGCTGACATTGGTATTTGTATCTCAGAACCGGGCATCTGGTTCCCTGGATGATGACTGCCCCATAGCAACCCTGACGTGGCATTCCCCTGCATCCCCTGATAGTTGCGACCTTAAGACATACGTATATGATGATAGTGTCGCTAATGATGGTTTTTCTACTACGATGGGCGTGCTGGGTAATTATATCCCTATCGCTGATTACACATCCGGAGAAATCAAATCAATTGATATGTGCTTTTTTTCAGATTCTACGACGACTGCCCAATCCTGTGTCGTGTATTTTTACAAGACTGACCAAACCACGATTTTTGGTCAGTCTGATCCTTTTATAAATACTGGTGCTGCCTGGCCAGATACTACATGGATCAATGTGCCCTGTCCTGATATTCCGTACACCGGTCCATTTTATGCCATGGTTGATTACAGCGAAGCAACCGTGCCTATTAAAAACTACTTTGCGGTTGATCAGTCTTCAACCCCTCCCGGGTATCCACTGGGCCTTGCTTATGCTGTGCTAGAAGGAACATGGTACCTTATTAGCGATTTTTCTGATTGCTGTCCAGCAACAACATTTTTGCAACATGTCAATGTCTGTGAAAATGACGCAGTGGGTATTAAAGAACTTTATCCAGGATCAATTTCATTGTACCCGAATCCTGCAAATGAGATTGTGAATATTGTTTCAACAAGCGACATCAGGTCAATTGAAGTACTTGATTTTATTGGTCAAACAATATACAAAA
>JBEKQA010000268.1:0-3133 GCA_049520195.1 Bacteroidales bacterium | reverse complement strand
CCGATAGCATGTGTATTTACCTGATATCCTTTACTTACGGCTAATTCGCATAATTCCCTGATTCTTTCAGGAGGAGTAACCTGGATTCCAAAAGTGGTTGGATCGTCGGAATATGGCTCTTTTAATAAGGCCGTTCGCGACCCAAGGCTACCGTCTGCGTAGATTTTAATTGACCGTATTGTCATCCTCGGCGTAATGTATTGCCCTTCATTGATGAAGTTTTGAATATTTTCATCTGTAGGATTGAGCATGACATACAATCTGATCTTCAGTTGATCCTTTTGTTGCAGTGAATCAAGAAGATTGGCGATAGGAAAATCAAGCCCGGCATCAGCAACACCGGTCAACCCTGTAGCAAAGCAATTCTCCTCTGCCAATGTTAAAAGGTTTATCCGGTCATTGATCCCGGGTAACGGGATACTATTTCTCATCCGGTCTGCGGCATTTTCACTCAGGATACCGGTCAGTCTGCCACTTTTTACTTCTATTTCACCGGGTTTAAACTCATTTTGTGATAAAATCCCAGCTCGTCTCAATGCAACTCCATTGGCCAGAACAACATGGCCATCAATACGCATAAGAACTACCGGCCGGTCAGGAAATAAAATATCCAATTCAGTGCGATCAGGAAATTCTTTTGTCTTCCATAAATTCTGATCCCATCCCCTGCCAATAATCCAATCCCCCTTAAAAGAATCTTTTCGTTTCATTAGAAGATCGATAATATCCTGAAACGACTGCATTCCAGCCAGATCCAGTTCCCTAAGGCTAAGGGAATATCCGAAAAAATGACTATGTGCATCAATAAACCCGGGATAGACAAAGTTTCCTTTTGCGTCGATGATTGAATCAGCAGTGTAGTGCTTAAGAATCTGGTTTGTTGGGCCTATAGCCATGAATAATCCATTTTTCACTGCGAAAGCTTCGGCAAAACTAAATTTTGGATCGACAGTACAAACTTTACCATTTATGAGAATAAGATCTGCTTTCATTTTAACCTGTGCATTTGACACTGAATAACAAGCAATTAGGAAGATGAATACTTTTAATTTATTAAACATGAATCTGATTTTTAAAATTTATTCCACTAAATATAAACATTTTATTAAAATTTGTGGTAAAATTAAAATCATTTATTATTTTTGTAGAACTTAAACCAAAATATATAATGAAATATAAAACCTTTACACCGAGGTTTTTTGTTGCTCTGTCAGTAATTATTGTTGCAGCGGTGCTGCGTCTGTTACCCCATTGGCCGAACCTGACCCCTATTGCGGCAATGGCATTATTTGCAGGGACCTATATTGATAAAAAGCAATATGCTTTTGCAATCCCAATCGCCGCTATGTTTGCGAGCGATCTCATTATTGGTCTTCATGCAAATATCCTTGCTGTCTATATGGGTTTTTCGATCACCGTTCTAATCGGAATGGCAATCCGAAAACGAGTAAATGTAGGAAGTGTGATATTGGCTTCGCTGATGTCAGCAGTGGTGTTCTTTCTGATCACCAACTTCTCTTCATGGCTTGTTGACAGGTTGTATCCACATCCTATGTACCCGCAAACCTTTGCAGGTTTACTTGAGTGCTATGGGATGGGTTTGGCATTTTTCCGTGATTTCACTCAGGGATTTTCATTTTTCATGAATGATGTTATCGGAACATTGTTTTACAGCGCAGTATTTTATGGAGCATTTTATCTTACTGAGATGCGGTTCCCAGTGTTAGATAAGACGAGACTTTAATTGTAAAGTCTTTCTATTTAACCCATTTGGAATTTCGAGGAACGAGGAGATACCTCTTTTATTAAACAACTTTTCTTGTGCGTTGGGTTGCGTTGACCCAGAAGGTTTTTATCATGCATGCAATGCAAGATGATTATTCTATTGCTTTGCATTCACCTCTAAAAAATGTGGTACTTTTGTTGTATTGTACCTCCTTTTAAGGGGAGAAAAAAACCAATAAAAAATAATTAATACTGTGCCTGACCTGATACATTTGTTACCGGATTCTGTAGCAAACCAAATTGCTGCAGGAGAGGTGGTTCAACGGCCTGCATCAGCTGTGAAGGAATTGCTTGAGAATGCTGTCGATGCCGGTGCTACACAAATCAAACTCATAATCAAGGATGCCGGGAAAACGCTGATCCAGGTAATTGATAATGGTTGTGGTCTGTCTGAGCGGGATGCCCGAATGTGTTTTGAACGCCATGCAACCTCCAAAATTCAAACAGCAAATGATCTTATGGCTATTCACACCCTTGGATTCAGGGGAGAAGCCTTAGCCTCTATCGCCTCTATTGCACAAGTTGAATTGAGGACAAAACGTGTCGATGATGAGGTCGGCACAAGTATAATCATTGAAGGATCAGAATTTAAAAGCCAGGCACCTGTAAGCACACCAGATGGAACGAGTATCTCCGTTAAAAATTTATTTTTCAATGTGCCGGCCCGTAGAAATTTTCTCAAATCAAACACATTAGAACTTAAATACATCATAGAGGAGTTTCTTAGGGTTGCACTTGTAAATACGGAGGTTGCATTTACCCTTTATAATCATGATCGTATTCTGCACCAGGCACCTGCATCAAATCTGAAGCAAAGATTAGTTGCATTACTTGGCAATGCTTATAACCAACGACTCATACCCGTCAGTCAGGAAACAGGTATCGTTAACATTCATGGCTTTATAGGTAAGCCGGAATTCTCAAAGAAAACTAGAGGGGAACAGTATTTCTTTGCAAATGGCAGATTCATAAAGAATCCATATTTGCATCACGCCATTGAAAATGCATTTCAGCAGCTGATCCCGAAGGATTCATTTCCTACTTATTTTATATACCTGACAGTCGATCCCAAAAATGTTGATGTCAATATTCATCCAACAAAGACTGAAGTCAATTTTCAGGATATCAAAAGTATTTATGCCATACTTCATTCTTCAGTACGTCAATCCATTGGGAAATTCAATATTACTCCATCCCTTGATTTTGAGACGGAACCAAGCATGGATATTCCTCCTCTTCCAAAAGATGCTGAGGTCAAACAGCCGGTAATAAAGGTTGATCCCGAATATAATCCTTTTGAAAAGAAGGTAAAACCTCAATTTGAGATTCAGATGCCTCCGAGGGGAAA
>JBEKQA010000267.1:0-3157 GCA_049520195.1 Bacteroidales bacterium | reverse complement strand
CCTTCTTTACTTTCAACCGAAATTTTCCCATCCATCAGCTCCACCAACTGTTTGCTGATGGTAAGTCCCAATCCTGTTCCACCATATGTGCGTGTATCGGATGCTTTCGCCTGTGAAAAACTTTCAAACACCGTTTGCAATTTATCTTCAGGAATGCCTATGCCTGTATCATTGATCGAAAATCTGATTCCTGATTCAGATACCCCTTTTTTAACTTCTATCGCTACACTTCCTTTCTCTGTGAACTTGATCGCATTGCCCGCCAGGTTCATTAATACCTGGTTTAACCGGACCGGATCGCCCATGCGCACATCCGTTATTTTGCCATCCATGTCAACGATCAATTGCAAGCCTTTTTCTTCGGCTTTATGCTGGAGTGTTTGCTTCACCTGTTCCAGTACCTCAGAAACTGAGAAATCAATGTTCTCTATCTCCATTTTCCCTGCTTCAATCTTTGACAGATCGAGGATGTCGTTGATGATATAAAGTAGGGTTTCACCTGATTTCATGATCCCTTCGAGATAAAACCGTTGTTTTTCATTTAGAAGTGAATCCATTACAAGACTGGTCATTCCCATCACGGCATTCATGGGAGTGCGGATCTCATGACTCATATTTGCAAGAAACTGTTCTTTAAACTTTTCGGATTGTTCGGCACGCTGCCTGGCAATTGTCATCTCTGCTGTGGCTTTACGCTGGTTGGTATAGTTCCTATAAACAAAAAACAACAGTAATATCACAAGGATAAATCCTGAAATACCTAAGCCAGTAAGTACTTTTTGTTTATGCAGATTCAATGAATTGATTTTATTTTCGCTTGCATGCTGAATACTATCTGTCTGCTCTTTCTTATCAAAGTCATATTGCATCTGTAAAGAGGTCAGCTTCTTATCATTTTCTTTGTTGTAAATTGAATCATAATATTGTTTGAATAACACTTCATGATCATAAGCTGCTTTATAATTTTGTAATCCGGCATCAATGACGGCAAGTTCTCCATAAACGTCTTTTATTTGTTCCTTGGAATCAATTTCCAGTGCCAATGAAATGGCTTTTGATTCTGATTTTAAAGCTTCATGGAGATTCCCTTGCTTTTTATAAAACCTGCCCAGGGATTTATATGATTCCAGGATCCCGCCTTTATCCCCGATCTTTTCCTTTATCTTCAATGCCTCAGAGTATTTTTTTAGTGCCTCGGGATAATTTCCCTGCTGACTATAAATATCTCCTATGCTGAGATAATTGCTTGCCAGGTTTCCTGAGTCCCCGATTTCTTTAAACATCGTCGATGCTTTTAATTCGTTTTTCAGTGCTTCAGTATAATTATGCTGATCAAAATAAACCACCCCGATATTATTGACTTCCGCAGCAATGCCTTGCTTGTCAACAATGCTTTGCTTGTCAACAATTTCCTCATATGTTTTTAATGAATTGGTAAAATATGTCAATGCTAAAGGATGATTCTCCTGTTGCTCATAGATTGTTCCTATAATATCATATGCATATGCAATATCATGTTTATCACCAAGTTTTTCCTGGATCTTTAAGGCAGCGATCTCATATTTCAATGCTTGGGGATAATTTCCCTGTACTCTGTAGAGTGCCCCGATGGCATAATAATAAACTCCGACACCTTTCATGTCTCCCATTTCTTTTTTAAGCTCTGATGCAATCAAAAAATTTTTTATTGCTTCATTATTATTGCTCAGGCTTTGATACATAAATCCAAAATTATTGTATATCATTGCTGTGCCCACTTTGTACCCGATTTCTTCAAATATTTTTAATGCTTTTTGAAAATACGCTATTGCACCAGGCGTGTTTCCTTTAAAAAAATTAACAACCCCGAATATATTATAAGCCGTTCCTATCCCTCTTCTATATCCTATTTTTTCAGATAAGAACAGCTCCTGTTGGGCATAAAATACAGCAGTATCAGGCTTGACCTTCCAATATAGCCTGCCAATACTATCTAAAATATTTGCCTTCGAACTATCAGTCAAGAGAGTTACCTTTCTTCCCAGTTGCTTTTTATGCAATTCAAACTTTTTCAGTTTATCTTTAAGAGCGTCGATTTTTTGCTGGTTTTGGGCAAAATCGCTAACAATGAAAAGTGAAAAGAAAAGAAACAGAAGATAAATTATTTTTTTCATCAGCGTTTGATTTTTATACAATGGAACAGAACAAGCATTCTGGCGACCCTGATTACAATAGTTTGAAAATGGTGAAAGGGGAGTCAATTAAAGGGAATCCGTATAGAAACCTCAATGTCATTTTGAGATAATACTGTAAAGGTACATCCGTTTAAAGAAAATAAGATGATAAAGTTTTTCTTGATAGAGGGTGGAAAAATGTTGATTTATTTGTCAATATAAAGCAAACTTGCTTTCAAGGTAAGATATCTGCCAAATACAAGGGGTTAATTTGTTCCGTAATAAGGGGGTTAAATTAAAGCGTACCCGGGGATCAATCAGGACGAAATATTCAATTCCATAACCGCCTTTTCAATCTGCTTTACGAATGTGAGAACTTTTTCTTCCATGTCATCCGGGCTTTTTCCTTCCTTGCATTGCACCTCTATTTCCGCCGCAAGATCTTTTGCTTCATTCATACCCATCATCACCAGTTTTGTTTTATTACCATGCACTTGGCTGACGATTTCCGGGTAATCCTTGTTATTCAGCGCAATATTTATATAATCAATGATGTACGGCGCCGATGCCAGGAACATATCAATATATTTCTGCATTCTTATTTTATCTCCCTCGCAAAATTCTTTAAGATAGCGAAGATCAGTTACCTTGTTATTATCTGTTTCATTCTTTATTCCAGGGGTGGATTTTTCCGAGAACCTTATCTCTCTCCGTGCCACCTTTGCAATGACTGAAATAAGTTGCGAGGATTTGAATGGCTTGGGGATATAATCGTTCATGCCCGCATCACTGCATTTGTCCAGATCGCTGCGGATGACACTTGCTGTCAATGCAATTACCGGTGTCTGATTCTTAGGAAAGGCAAAGTGTTCCCTGATGAAACGTGTGGCTTCATAACCATCCATCAAAGGCATCTGAACGTCCATCAGAACCACATCAAAATCCTGCTGACTTAACAGATCAATAGCTTCCTTTCCGTTTGTTACTTCCTTAATTTCAACGTT
>JBEKQA010000266.1:0-3200 GCA_049520195.1 Bacteroidales bacterium | reverse complement strand
GGATTGTAAAACAAAGCACTGGCATCATAACTCAGGGATGTCCCTATGAGGCCCATGCCGATGTTTCGCTGGCTGTGCAACCCTACCTGGTAGCCGCCTGCAAAGGAATTCATAGCAGTTATGCATAAACATAACAGCAGAAAGGTAACTTTCCTCATAACATTTGTTTTTTGGTTAATAATGGCGCAAGATACAAAAAAATATTAAAATGAATTATTTGTGGAAAAATACACATCATCTCCGGAAACTGTACCTTTGACGAACAAAATTTGTTTTAGTATTAACGTGTTATCGATCTGTTTTTCATGGAAATAAAAGTAGGTGATAAAGTCAAATTCCTTAATACTACCGGGGGGGGAGTCGTTCGCAAAATAATTGACAGCCGCCTGGTTTCTGTTGCGATTGAAGGAGGATTTGAGATACCCGTCCAGGCTAGCGAATTGCTGGTAATTAACCCGGTCGACGCGGGATCCAGGTTCTTTCACGAATCATTTGAGGTTCAGGAAGAGCCCGCTGGAGAATCTGCATCCGAATATCAGTCAAGCGAACCGGAAGAACTTCCGGTAAGTGTAATCAGATCAAGGAAATCTGAGGATATTTTCATGATTTTTGTCCCACATGACCAGAAATGGCTGATTACCGGCAACATGGATATTTTCCTCGTTAACAATACTTCGTATGATGTGATCTATAATCATTTTCGAAAGAAAGAAGATGGGGAGTGGGAAGGCATGAATTATGGATCTTTAGCCGCTGGTACACGACTTCTTATTGCCACCATTAACCGTGATGAGCTTCCCTTATGGACAGAAGGCTGCCTGCAGTTTCTTTTTCATAAGAACAAATGCCATGAGGTTCCTCGTCCTTTTAATGCAGAGTTTTTAATTTCCGGAAAGAAATTTTATTCCGAAGAAAGTTATAGGGATTCTTTGTTTATAGCAGGGAAAGCGATTATTGTAAAGATTGCTTCAATATCCATGGAGGAAGAAAAGAAAAATATCGTCAAAGTTGATCCTGTTTCAACAGATAGTGCAAAAGTAAATTCGGACGATTTTATCCTTAAACATAAAAACGGAGACAGGGAAGCTGAAGTTGACCTGCATATTCATGAACTCGTGGACGATCCCACAGGATTTGAAAAAGTCGAGATATTAGAATTCCAGAAAAATTATTTTATCAGATGCCTTGAAAGTGCTATTGCTAGCAATTTTCTGAAAGTTACTTTCATACATGGCGTTGGAAATGGCGTTCTCAGGGAAGTCATTCTGGATTTTCTTAAAAAACAGGAAGGCATCGAATACCTCGATGCCCCCATGCAAAAGTACGGTGTCGGTGCCATTGAAGTGCATATCCGGCACAATAGATAATCCTTATCTGATTATAGAAACTTTACAGATATGTACCTGTTCACCAGCTTGCATCTTCAGCATGTATATGCCTGATGGCAGGCTGCTTGCATCAATTGTGCATTCCTGATTCCCTGAAGGGTAGGTTCCTTTATTAAATGACTTGACAATCTGACCCGTAGCATTATACAGGTAAAGATTTACGTCTTCTGTTTTCATTAGGTAAAAAGTCACCTTTGCCTCTTCAGTAAATGGGTTTGGATAAACCTTCATACCATTCTTCTCAAACTGTTCAACAGCAGTTGGCCAGTCCATTTTTAATTCAGTGGATTCTGATGCCCCGAATGAAGCCCCGCTTCGGATTTCAACTCCGGTAGATGTATATAAATAATAAACCCCGGTTCCATTGTCACAGCAGATTCCATTTCCGCCTGAATCATATATTGTAAACGTATAGCAACCTAAATAAGGTAAATGTACAGTATCAACATAGGTGTGACCTGGCAACGTGTAAGGTCCACCTGAATCAACGACAGCACCCGATGAGTTCCTCACTTTCCAGGTTGTCTGCTGAGGCATACTATCAGTATGTAAGATCAATCGTGCCCAGAATGTTGTAACCGGAGGGCTCACAATAGTAATAGTGTTGGTGTCATTTTTTGGATATTCATCATTAACATTGTTGACCTGATCGGCATAAACTTGAAGGGTATTGGATTGTTCAGGAGTAAAGTTGCTTGTAGGAAGTTGTACATCGGTTTGGTACAATGTTGGAAGGTTCCCGTTCCATGTATAGGAAACAGGAGTTCCATTGTTTACAGTATATTTTATGGTCATGGATGTAACAGGATCATTGCCGTTATTACGGATCGTAACCATTGGAGCAATAGTGCCGGAGCAATTTGTAGGAGAATAGTTCGAGGTAGCCATCAATTGAACATCATTGTTAAAGGGCATAGTCAGTGGAATAGTGTCACTGTTCCCAGCTTGGAGTATGTTTTTATTTGTATTATTCTGGATAAAGCCAACTGCACTGAGTTGGGCTAAAGAATATACATGTGCCAGTTTCCATGAACTCTGGATGATGAAATAATCTCCTGGTTGATAGGAATTTGGTATTACAAAGCCGGAAGCTGTCGGCAACATTTTTTTCATGACATTATAGAAATCTGTTTCTCCGTTACTACCGGGAGGTGTCGTAAAATGAATGTGCTTTTCAATAACCCCGATCTGTGCAACAAAATTTCCGCTGACGGCTTGTGTGCACTGACCAAGCATGGTTATATAAATTGTGTCATTTGCTGGAGAAAGCTGTTGATACATGGAAATTGTGAATGAAGAAGGAACAGCATATTCATTATCGATCATGGTTTGTGTAACATTTGCCGGAGCTCCAGTATAGTTCGAACCTGTTACAGCAGCTCCATCCATGAAGCAAAATGGAACTGCATTTACACCGTAATAAGTCACGCGTGCACCTGCGTCTACTGGGTTCTGTGCGTTCATGGGATCGACACCCGGCCAGCTTGTATGATATCGTATAGAAGTAGCTTTACTGAGATTGTTCAACAGAAGTGGGTCAAAGGTAGCGTTCTGCTGTGCACATGGACCACAACTGGCCTGTGTGAATTCTTCAAACATGACAAGCCTCTGTGATTGACAAAAGCCAAGAATTGCAGTGGTCATGAACAATATAAAAAGGATGAGTTTCTTCATTTTTCCGGATTTTAATGATTTTAATTTCTATAGAAATAATTCACCGTCAAAATTAATTCAAATTTCTTCATCTTTATATTAAAGATGAAATATTTAAGTAAATCCTGATAAGGAAGAAAAAAATCACTACCTTTGTAG
>JBEKQA010000265.1:0-3239 GCA_049520195.1 Bacteroidales bacterium | reverse complement strand
CGTTGGTTGTATTCTTTCTATTCCAGCTAAATCTGAAACATGTATTTTAATAAGGTAATTATTATTATGGTCTTTTTTTACCTTCACATAGCCTTGTGCTGCCGGAGTAACTGATGAAGTCAAAAAAGGTATTTTTTTGGCAGATGAAGTGAAAGGGATCATCATCATTGTTGTTAAAATACCTAAAAAGATATTTTTTCCCAGGATGTTTAAGCTTGTCGTTTTCATTTTGTGAGTATTAAAGTGAAAGAATTTTCACGATACAAAGATGGGACTAATAGTACTGGAGAGCGTTACACAATTTCAGGAAAGATTTACATCATTCACACATATTTAGCCCGTATTTTCTAATAAATGGCAATTTCAGAGTCAAAGACTTGAGTCCACTCCGAAAAATTAGAAATTTTGGACTAGAGTCCATAAGTTACAGAATTTCAGTTGCCCCAGCCTTAATAATGGGGCAAGGCAAACGGGTAATAAACAGGTCACCTTACACCCCGTCATTCTTACTGCCTGATTGCCTGATGGAATTCATCGTGAGCAATCAACAAATCTCCCCTGCCTTCTTTTGCTGCCCGAAAAATTTCTGATAAATCGGTAAGAACTTTACCTTGTCCAACAGCTTCCTGCATTTATTTGATGGCCTCGGCATTGTGTTGTTTTTGTAATACATTTAATATTTTCCATGCATCAGCAGCCAAGGTATGATTTGCGGTGTTGTTGTAGTTTATACCGGCGTAACCAAGATAAATAAAAGGTTTATCTGCAACTTTCATCAGCCGGCTGTAATGGTCTTACGTGCAAATCACTGAAAGGACGGTTACCAAATTCATTCATCACCCGTTCATGTGCCTCTTTTAAAAGGTTTTTCAGTCCGATAATATCTTCCATGTTATCGGGGGATGTTCTGTGTGTGTTCAATGAAATAGTAATACAAGAAAACTATCTTTTACGTTTTACGCTGTCAACCAAATATTCCGATTCACCACGCCAGAATAACGCTCCATTTTTTTGCAGATAATGAACAATCACCATTTGCCCCTGAATAGTATCAAGCTGTTGTGCCAGGTTTTTCCTGGTAACCGAAAAATAGAATTTTTCGGATGCAAGGGCAACATTTGTATTACTGGTAACACTGCTTAGTATCATTTCGCCTTCATAGGTTTTGAAAATATTGCCTTTATGAGAGAATTTCTGCAATAATCCGGCACGATAGCCATCACTATATGTATAAAAATACTTCCAATAGATAGAAATGCCGGCGATAATTAAAATCAGTGTAAGAAATAAAAAAAGTACTCTTTTAATCTTTCGCTTTATTCCTGGCCTCTTTGACTCTTTATTTATTGCTGGGTTTGGGTCTGTTTTCATTTTCTTTGTATCTTAATATGAGGTGGAGTAATATTGATCGGCAATGTTCTATATCAGATTACTTCACATTAACTATAAGTTAACCTTTCTGATTACAGGGCATTGATATCGTTTTTATTGGTCATGGTTGCACCATCATAGCTGTTTACGGATAGCTTTCAATTCCCGCCGGCGTTTCCCGGTAGTCTTGGGATATTCCATCTTAAGTTCATGAAGTGCATCAAGAACAATCTGGGAGACAATCAACCTGGCATTCTCCTTATCATCGGCCGGGACTATATACCAGTGAGCATTATGGGTACTTGTAGCACCAAGGCAATCCTCATAAGCTTTCATATAATGTTTCCAGTATTTTCTTTCGTGAATATCTGCGAGACTGAATTTCCAGTTCTTTTCAGGCTCATCAATGCGTTCGAGGAATCGATTTCGTTGCTCATTCTTCGACAGGTGGAGGAAGAACTTGATGATGCGGGTACCATTACGGTGTAGATGTTCTTCCAGGTCAACAATGGAACGATAACGTTCCTCCCAAATGGTCTTCTCATCGACCAATTCTTTGGGAAGCCCCTGGCTGCGAAGAATCCCCGGATGTACGCGAACAACGAGAACCTCTTCATAGTAGGAGCGATTGAAGATACCAATCCGCCCGCGTTCAGGAAGCCGCCGTGTCGTGCGCCAGAGAAAATCGTGTTCCAGCTCTTCGGCGGTCGGCTGTTTGAAACTGAAAACCTCACATCCTTGTGGATTTACCCCGGACATAACATGCCGGATGGCTCCATCTTTGCCGGCCGCGTCCATTCCCTGGAAGATCAGCAGCAATGCATAACGGCCGGATGCGTAATGCAGGTGTTGCAATGAGTTCAATTCTTCAACGTGTTCTTCCAGGAGTTTTCGATATTGTTTTTTTGATTTACATAAAGGCTCTATAGTTGTTGACCACTCTGTGAGGTTGACCTTTTTTCCGGGTCGAACGCGGAAATCCTTTGAATTGATTTTCATCTTTATCCTTTCTTTCCTTTCAGTTGCATTTATACTGTCTGGTTATTCATGGGGTTCAGACTTTGGCTTGTCATTTCCCTCAGGTTTTGGTTCAACTTTTGCTTCAGGCTTTGGTTCAGGCTCAGCCATGGTTTTGGTTTCATCTTTCCCGGTATCTTTTTCCGTCTTCTCCCAATCCTGAACTGCCCGGACTTCCTCGCGCCCTAATTGCTCGTAGAGTTCATGGACCCGCTTAACGAGCTGCGGAGTCAAATCGGAGGGCGTTTCGTCTTTGGCTTCAGGTTTAGGTTCAGGCTTAGCTTCGGGCTTAGTTAGGCCTTTGGCTTCAGACTCAGGTTCGGATTTTAGTTCATCTTTCCGAATCTCCTGCTCTGCCTTCTTCCAGTCCTGAGCAGCCAGACTGCCCTTGCTGCCCCGGTCTTCATATATTTCATATGCCCGCCTGGCAATCTGTGGTGTTAAATCGGGTGGCGTCCCGACCTTGGATTCAGGTTTGGCATCCGCTTTAGCTTCGGACTTATCCCCGGTTTTGATTTCAGGTTTTGGCTCAACTTTGGCATCGGGTTTTTCATCAGTTTTGGCTTCAGTTTTATCTTTTAGTTTATCCATAGCTTTAACTTCAGGTTTGGCATCATTTTTAGCTTCTGGCTTATCCACGCCTTTAATTTCAGTCTTGGCATCAGTTTCAAGCTTCTTTTTGACCGGATCTAAAATCCGGTAAGCGAGCAGTTTAATACGATCATTTACAAGGAACCACAATAACGCATAACCCCAAACGAACCCTGCCCAACCCCAGCCCAGGGGTGTCATAAACAGCCCATAAACCGCTATAAGGGTCGCAACGGCCTGCGTGCCGAGCACCGCTATCC
>JBEKQA010000264.1:0-3254 GCA_049520195.1 Bacteroidales bacterium | reverse complement strand
AAAGCCACTCACAAAATAGTTTAGAAGTAGCTTTTTTCAAGTGACCCCGGAGGGATTCAAACCCCCAACCTTCTGATCCGTAGTCAGATGCTCTATTCAGTTGAGCTACGGGGCCGAAATCAAAGTACAAAGGTACTTTTATTTTAATAATTTCAAAAACCTATATGGGAACCTATATATGATTTTAAGTTTCAAAAAATAGATTACCTTTGCAATACAAAGAAAGGTGAGGTGTTGGAAGATCTTATGTTTCAAGGGAATAGTTAAAAGAAGGCATAATGATTATAATAGGAAACCGTAAACTTACTGTTGGTGACTTCTTCAAAGTTATTTTTGAAGGAGAAAAAGTTGAAATTGATATTGAAACCCGTCAGAAAGTAGAAGAAGACTTTGAATTCCTGAAAGAATTTGCTAAAGGCAAGGTCATCTATGGCATTAATACCGGCTTAGGGCCTATGGCTCAATTTAAGATAAATAATCACCAGGAACTTGAACTACAATACAACCTGATCCGCAGTCATGCAGCAGGTTGTGGCTCTCCCCTACCAGAAATTTATGCCAAGGCCACCATGTTTGCCCGCCTGAACACCCTGACCCAGGCTAAATCGGGTATTCATCCCGAGGTTGTGGAATTACTGAAAGAGATGATAAACAGGGATATTAACCCTTATATTCCGGAACATGGAGGTGTAGGAGCCAGTGGTGACCTGGTTCAACTTGCACACCTGGCTGTTAACCTGATTGGTGAAGGTGAAGTTTTATATAAAGGGGTATTACGTCCGACATCGGAAGTTTTTACTGAAGAAGGCCTCACTCCTATTAAAATGCATATACGTGAAGGACTGGGTCTTATAAATGGGACCTCGGCCATGACAGGGATCGGGATGATCAATGCCATTCACGCTCATAACTTGGTTGATTGGTCTACGTTAGCCTCTTCGATGATCACTGAGATTGTTGAATCATATGATGATCATTTTTCGGATGGGCTTAACCGGGCAAAATCTCATCACGGGCAACGGCAGGTTGCCAAGAATATGAAATTCATACTGAAGGACAGCAAGTTAATTCGCCGGCGTGCTGATCATCTTTATTATAACGACAAGACTGTTGACGTTGAAGTGTTTACACATAAAGTACAGGAATATTATTCTTTACGTTGTGTTCCTCAAGTTCTGGGACCTGTTCTGGACACCATACTATATTCCAATCATGTGCTCATGAACGAGGTAAACTCGACAAGTGACAATCCGATCATAGACGGAGAACATCAGAATGTTTACCATGGCGGGAATTTCCATGGTGACTATGTTGCATTAGAAATGGACAAGCTGAAAATAGCGATAACAAAGCTATCCATGCTTGCCGAACGCCAGTTGAATTACTTAATGAATCCAAAGCTGAATGAAAAATTACCTCCTTTCATCAATTTAGGAAAGCTGGGACTCAACCTTGGCATGCAGGGCGTGCAGTTTACAGCCGTTTCGACAGTAGCTGAGAATCAGACACTTTCATTCCCGATGTACATCCATAGTATTACGAACAACAATGATAACCAGGATATTGTGAGCATGGGAACCAATGCAGCCCTAATTACAAAGAAGGTCATTGATAACACATATCAAGTACTTGCCATTGAGATGATATCCATTCTGCAGGCTATCGATTATCTTGAGATTAAAGACAGATTATCATCTTATGCTTTAAATAAATACCTGGATTTACGGCAAATTGTTCCGAAATTTACCGAGGACAGCACAAAGTACAACGATATCCGCAACATTGAACAATATATTATGGAGAACAAACCTCAGTTTTCATTTGAAGAATGAGAAAGGCTCTCGTTTACCTAAATAAGTCATTTTAATATGAAATATGCTCTCGTAACCGGAGGTTCAAGAGGGATAGGAAGGGCTATCTGCTGTAAATTTGCTGAGATGGGTTTTTATATCCTGGTAAACTACAATTCAAGTCCCGGTGAAGCGGAAATCACTCTCAACCTTATAAAGGAAAAAGGGAGTGACGGAGAACTTCTGAAGTTTGATGTTTCAAACCAGGAACAGGTAGAGCACTCACTTAGCGAATGGCAGACCAGAAATGAAGGAAAAACGATCCAGATACTCGTCAATAATGCAGGTATTCGAAAAGATGCATTGGTAATGTGGATGAAAAATGAAGAATGGGACGAAGTACTTAAAACCAACCTTAACGGTTTTTTTTACAGCACCCGATATTTGATTAAAGATATGCTGATCTCAAAGTTCGGGCGTATCATCAATGTAGTATCACTTTCAGGGATAAAAGGATTACCGGGTCAAGCCAATTATTCTGCTGCAAAAGCAGGGGTAATTGGCGCAACGAAAGCGCTTGCACAGGAAGTTGCCAAGAAGAATGTGACTGTTAATGCAGTTGCACCTGGATTTATTCAATCTGACATGACGAAAGACCTAGATGAGAGCCAACTTAAGACAATGATCCCAATGAACAGGTTTGGAGAGCCGGAAGAGGTTGCCGAGGTTGTGGGGTTTCTTGCCTCAGAAAAAGCATCTTATATTACGGGAGCTGTTATCAATGTGAATGGGGGACTCTATACTTAATCATAAAAATAACCAACAGCTTATTAAAACCAGATGAACCGGGTAGTCATTACAGGAATGGGAATTTACTCTTCCATCGGGAAGAATCTCGACGAAGTAAAAAAATCACTATTTGAAGGAAAATCGGGTATTATTTTTGATCCAGTCAGAAAGGCTATGGGTTTTCGTTCTGCACTCACAGGAATGGTAGAAAGGCCTAGTCTTAAAGGTATTCTTGACCGCCGTATGCGGGTAGGCTTACCGGTTCAGGGGGAATATGCTTATATGGCGACTGTTGAAGCATTGCAGAATGCAAGGATAGATGCTTCATTTATGGAAAAAAATGCTGTTGGCATTCTATATGGGAATGACAGTTCTGCACTTCCGGTTGTTGAATCAGTAGACATTCTGCGTCAGAAAAAAGACACCATGATGATTGGATCGGGGTACATCTTTCAATCGATGAATTCGACTGTTTCCATGAATCTCTCGGTGATTTTTAAATTCAGAGGGATAAATTTTACTGTCAGTGGTGCATGTGCCAGCGGTTCACATGCCCTAGGAGTTGGATTCCTTTTTATAAGGCAGGGACTGCAAGATGTTATTGTTTGTGGCGGAGCTCAGGAAATCAATCCGGAATCGACGGCAAGTTTCGATGCCCTGAATGCATTTTCAATA
>JBEKQA010000263.1:0-3271 GCA_049520195.1 Bacteroidales bacterium | reverse complement strand
TATTTATCTGAGTTACATAGGTAGAAGGCCCTGCCAAGACCTTCAAGTAACCTGCTGAACATCTGTTCTTCATCATTTTCAAAATTCTTAAGATCGGGATGACTTGAATAAAATGGAACAAACCAGTTACTCATTCTGGTAAAGAATTCAAATCGTTTCAACTGGGAAAAAGTGCTCAGAAATACATCCCCGCCCTCCATTTGCATTTTTGTAAACTTTTCAATACGCTCAAAAAGACCGGGAACCTCATCAATCATCTCTTTCCAGTCAGGATTTTTCCCTTCCAGATCTTCTTCCCCAAAGATTTTATCCAATTGAAGTTTATCCTCAAATTTGGGCATCATTTTCTTCATGTCCGGGAGAACTTCTTCTTCAAAAGATTTTACTATGGATTCCGTCTCTTGCGCCATCAATACCTGGAGAAGTAATGCTTCCATGTCCTGCTGAATGCCTTCATCCTGGCTCAATTCATCGAGTCTGACCATAATTTCAGGATAAAACCTGATTCGCTGATCGTACCAGACTAAAACCAGCCCAAGTCCCGTAAGCGCTCGCTGGTAGACTTCCATCTCATGTTCACTAATGAATTCCATTAGAAGAAGTATCTTTTGCGGATCAAAAAAATCAAGCAGACTAAGAGTTAGAGCAGAAACAACAAGACATTTTTCATATCTTTCGAGAAGTGTCGAATGTGCTGTTGTTTTTATTTTTTCTACAGAAGTATCTTTCATTTTATGAGTCAGCCATATCAACCGGAATATATTTTCTACCGGTCTTGCATCGGATGAAGAGGCTCCTGTATCCTGCAGGATCTTTTGAAGATTTTTTTCAGAGAGATACTCTTCAAACCGGTCAGAAACTGCTTGGGGATCATCACCAATAAGACGGTTCATGATTGCTTTTTCAATATTCCTTTGCGGATAATTATTTTCTGTCAGAGACTCACGGACATCATCTGCAAGAGAGAGAATAGAGGCAGAGATCTTCTTTAAAATATTTTTCCTGTCGGGATCAGTCGCTCCTTCAAATGCATAATTCAGCAGACTTTGATAGTTTTCCGTGATATTCTCAAGGTCAAAATAATAATCTGATTTGCTGACATTACGGATAAGTGCCCCCAATGCATCAAGAGCCGATTTGATATGCCCGGCATTTATATCATTACAGACTTTCGAGTATCTTCTTTCAATATCTGTCTTTTCCATAGTTTCTCTGAATTAGCATCCTTTGGGCTTTAAAATAAGACGTAGTGATGTATCATAAGTAACGTAATTCCAGAACCAGTTGATCAGGATCAGGAACCGGTTCCTGATACCGACAATTGACATCAGGTGAACAAACATCCATACAAACCAAGCAAATGTTCCGTAAAACTTGAAATTGGGTAATTCCACAATTGCAAGATTTCGTCCAATGGTAGCCATGGTTCCTTTATCCTTATAAGAAAAGGGCATCATCTCTTCATTCTTTATTATTCTTTCCAGGTTTTTGGCCAAATGACTTGCCTGTTGAATGGCGACAGGTGCCACCTGCGGATGACCTTTCGGGAAACGGGGCTCGTCCATCATCGCGATATCTCCAATGGCGAAGATATTGGAATATCCTTGAACCTTGTTGAACCGGTCGACAAGTATACGGTTGCTCCTTCCGTATGATTTATCGCGGAGACCTTCTATCCTGGCTCCCGTAATACCGGCAGTCCAGATGACAAGGTTGGTCCGGATCTTCTTTCCATCAGAGGTCTCGATAAATTTTCCATCATAATTTCGTACCTGTGAATTCAAAAGTACCTCCACCCGGAGCTTTTCTAAAAATTCTTTTGCCTTTTCAGAGGATTTCTCAGAAAGCGCTGGCAGCAAACGGTTTGTCCCTTCAATCAGGTAAATATGAATTTTGTCCTGATTCAATTCCGGGTAATCCTTTCCTAGTACATATTTTCGCATATCTGCAAGAGCTCCTGAAACTTCCATGCCTGTAGCACCTCCCCCCACCACAACGAGATTGAGAAATCCTTCCTGGTCTTCTTCATTTGTCGTTGCAAGGGCATCCTCAAAATTCTGTAAGAGGGTGTTCCGCAAATCGAGAGCTTCGGAAACAGATTTCATCGGCTTGGACAGGGATTCCATATTTTTTATACCGAAAAAGGAGTTAATAGCACCCTGTGTAAGGACAAGATAATCGTACTGTATAGTGCCCCTGGTGGTCCAGAGCTGTTGTTTATCCGTTTCAATATTGGTAACTTCAGCAATCCTGATGAAATAATCTTTATAATGTTGAAATATCTTGCGTAATGGAAAAGAAATTGCACTTGGCTCAAGGCCTGCTGTGGCAACCTGATAAAAAAGTGGCTGAAATTGATGATAATTGCGTTTGTCAACAATGACTACCTGGAATCCGGAATATCTTAGCTTCCTGGCTAGCTTCAAACCGCCAAATCCACATCCTACTATGACAACCCTTTTCTTCCCTGCGGGAACATTGATCATTTGTTATTATTATTTAAAACCATTCCTGATAACTCAAAATGTGTACCACAAATTATATCTGACATATTTACAGGTGTGACAGAAAAAAAGGTTTTACTCGAATGCAATGCTTCAAATTTGTAATTTTGATAAAAAATCCAAAGCATTGTCCCGATATAAATCCCTGATCTTCATTTTCTTATTACTATTATCCGGGTCTAAGGAATTGATCGCACAGAATACTACCTGCTTATTTTCCCTTCCTGTTCAATTTGTTTTCAGATATACTGACGAAATATCTTCAAATACTGCAATTCAGAATGAGATTATCTCAGTGATTGCTGAAGACGAGATCAGGAATCCCAACAGGATTTCTTTTAATCTGAATACAGATATAAAGATACGCATTGAAGCAGCTGCTGGTATGAATCCTATGGTGCGGATTTATATGACACATCAGCATATTCAGGGAGATATTTTTTACAGGAAGTTTTTAATGGCTGATGTCATGACTCCTGACCGAATTTCTTTAAACTGCCGTGTCAGCAAGAAAAACAATTCTTCTTTCTTTGAATTACCGGAAGTGAATGACTTTTACTGGTCAAAGAAAGATACCTCGATCCTTCAATGCCAAATCCCTCGCTTTTCCTGCGATTCGGATACAGTAGTACTTAATCCTCCCCGGTTTTATTTTGATGAAAACGCTCTTTCCCGGTTCAGGGAAAGAATTGACCTGATTAACGATTATTATGCAGCAAGCTCAATTCTTGATTCATTGGACAGAATGGTCAATGAGATTGATCTTG
>JBEKQA010000262.1:0-3402 GCA_049520195.1 Bacteroidales bacterium | reverse complement strand
ACTTTCGATAATAAAACTGTAAGGAATATTGCGGCTGAGGTGCCTTACGATCTGATGATCATCCTCATCAATGAAAAGACATATGGAGGAGGTGGTATCTATAACCTGTACACCACAGTTTCAGCAGATAATAAGTATTCCGGATACATTATGGTGCATGAATTCGGCCACCATATGGGAGGACTGGCTGATGAGTATTATACTTCATCAGTTTCATATGAAGCACAGAAAATTACTGTAGAGCCCTGGGAGCCAAATGTCACTGCACTGCTGGATAAGAATAACGTTAAATGGAAATCGCTTATTGAACCCGGAACTCCTTTACCGACACCATGGAACAAAGAGGCTTTTGATTCTTACGGATACAAAATACAGAAAGAGCGTGATAGTCTTCGCAAGGCAAATGTACCTGAAAATATTGTGGAAGATCTCTTCACTCGTCAATATAAACAGGAAGATCAATTTTTTACTGCTGAGAAATATAAAGATAAAGTCGGCGCTTTTGAAGGTGCGGATTACACGCAGAAAGGGCTTTACCGTCCACAGGTTGATTGTATTATGTACACCCGTCATATGAAATTCTGCAAAGTCTGCAGAAGCACTCTCGAGTCAGTAATTGATGAATATACAAAATAGCCAGCCGGCATATCGATGTCACCGGAACCCCCCGTAATCGAAGTAAACAATGTAATAAAATCCTTCAAGACCGTCCAGGCGGTCAAGGGAATAAGTCTTCGTATCTATCAGGGGCAGTTCGTGGCATTGCTGGGTCCCAATGGTGCCGGAAAAACAACGCTGGTTGAGATGATCGAAGGTATCCAGAAACCGGACCAGGGAGAGATCCTTATCCTGGGGAAGAAATGGAAAGGTAATGATGATGAGCTTCGTAAAGTTATAGGATTATCCTTACAGGAAACAAGATTCATTGACAAGCTTACTGTCCGTGAAACAGTAAAACTGTTTGCGAGCTTCTTTGAGATCGGTGATGCCCAGGGAGACGAGATCATATCCATCGTGGGTCTTGAGGAGAAGAAGAAATCCTATGTGGTTAACCTCTCGGGAGGTCAGCGTCAGCGACTGGCTATTGGAATAGCATTGCTCAACGATCCAAAAATCCTGCTGCTGGACGAGCCAACCACAGGATTAGATCCAAATGCACGGCGTGAGATATGGGCAATCCTGCAACGATTGAAGGAACATTCACAGACTTCATTGATCCTTACCACGCATTATATGGAAGAGGCAGAGAAGTTGTGCGATCAAATCGTAATTATCGACAACGGGATTGTCTTGAGAGAAGGGACATTGGAAGAACTTCTTGGCGCTGAAAACGCCAGTCAGACAGGAAACGGCCAACATGCGAAGCTTAAAAACCTTGACGATCTCTTTACTGTTTTAACAGGGAGGCATCTCAATGAATAATCCCTTTCGATATAAACAGCTTATCCAGCTTACCCTTGCCTATTTCAGGCAGATCATCAGGGAGCCGGGAGTTTTATTCTGGGGAATCGTTTTTCCCATTCTCATGTCTATCGGACTGGGTATTGCCTTCACAAAAAAAGCAGATATTTATAGGGATGTTGCCTGGATTAAAATGCAGGATGCCTATTCGGAGCAGCAAGGGTCGATGATCAAAGACTTCCTCGAAACCCATAATGCCAGCCTGGCAAAAGACAAAGATGGGAACTCTTGCTACAGCCTGACGATTCCTGATGATAAACTGGGGAATACCACCTTCACATTAAGAACCATGGATTGGCAGAAGGCGATGGTGCTACTGAAACGGGGCAATCTTACCATGATAATCCAGGAAAACAACGGACAGATCGAATATCATTTTGACCCTTTGAACCCTGATGCACAGTTAATTTATTTGAAACTCTCCAACCTTTTTCAGAACCCTACTCTTTTACAAAGAAGCAGCAACACAAACATCAAACCCCTGACCGTAACCGGCGCCCGGTATGTTGACTTTCTTGTTCCCGGTCTGATCGCTATGGGTGTAATGATGTCAATCATGTGGGGAATAAGTTACGAGATCATAGATAACAGGGCGAAAAAGCTTCTTCGAAGAATGGTAGCGACTCCGATGAAAAAGTCACATTATCTTATTGCCCTGATTACTGTTAGAATAGGTATGAATTTTGTTGAGTCGGGGCTTTTATTTCTCTTCACCTGGCTGGCCTTTGGTATTAAAGTACAGGGAAGCATACCAGCCCTCCTGACCATCTTCATGGCGGGTAATATTGCCTTTGCCGGCATCGCAATATTCATGTCCTCACATACGGCAAAAACAGAAATAGGGAACGGATTAATCAATCTGGTATCAATGCCGATGATGGTTCTCTCGGGAATATTTTTCAGCTACCATAATTTTCCCGAATGGAGCCAATCTATCATACAGAAATTCCCTCTAACCATGTTGGCTGATGGAGTTCGCAGCGTATTTATCGAAGGAGCAGGTTTTGCAGAGATCACGGTTCCATCAATTATCTTGGCCGGGACAGGAATCATTTTCTTCATTGCCGGACTGAAAATCTTCCGCTGGCATTAATAAACAGAGAAATGGCGAAATAGCGAAGACGGGAATCGTGCAATAGTTATTTAATTGGAGTAAATTTTACCACCTGGTTCCTGATCGGTTTTAGCGAGTGAAGATATTGGTATATACCTGAAAGATCACCGGTAGTTATACCAGCATACATTGACCATGGCATGATGGTATTAAAACTGCCTTTGTTTACGGTCGCCAATGGATGAACAGACGGATCAAGCGCTTTGAATTTATTGATAAAGGACAGTGAAGTGTAATTACCTATACCGGTCTCTTTATCAGGAGTAAGGTTGGCTGAACGAACTATTCCCCAGGGCATTTGAAATTCCCGTCCTCCGGCGAATTCCATCCCTGCAATTAATTTCCCATTCTTATCCAGCTGCGTATGACATTCGATGCAGGAACCAGCCATCACCAGATATTTGCCGTAATTAAGACTGTCAGAGGGGTCAGGAGCTTTAGAAGGATGAGCTGGTTCAGGAATCAGATGAAGGATTATGTTCATAGGGAAATCCGGTTTAGAGGCATCAGGATCGTAAGATATTGGTTTTAAAGTGCGTATATAAGCAATTACAGAATAAATATCCGCGGTGTCCATTTTACCATAAAAAGGGTAAGGCATGATCGGAAAAAACGGACGGTTCCCTTTTCCGACCCCGCTGGTGACTGCCCTGAAAATTTCACCGTCAGACCAGCCTGCAAGATGGTAAGGTGTGATGTTGGCAGAAACAAAGATGCCTGGCAGGCCTTCGGATTGATCAAATCTCTCTCCCCCCTTCCCTTCTGTACCTTCGACCGGAGGGCCGGAGAATTTAGACCAATCACGTGTAGAATGACAGTCAATACAA
>JBEKQA010000261.1:0-3462 GCA_049520195.1 Bacteroidales bacterium | reverse complement strand
TCAGGATTTTTATAGTTATACAATGGAAATTATTGAAGAATATCATCATCTTCTTCTGTTCTCAACTGACGACCTGTATAATTCTGGTTTTCAGGAAGATGTAATATCAATCCAAACCTATTACGAAAAAATGTGGCTGGAAAAGGATAAAAAGATCTGTTATATTAAATTCAAATTGAATGAGATATGAGAAGATCAGTCACTACTCGGCAATTTCATAATTGAAGTCCGGATTTATTTAAATTGGCCTTACAAGACTACGTAGATTTGTTATTCAAACAGAGGACATTTTTCACGATTATTCATTATATTTGTAAGGATAAAATAATAACTGGCATTAAAAAAACACCTGTAAATTAAACTGAGAAGGTTGTTAATTTTTATATCTTTTTTGCCTTCTATAAGTTATTCATCCTCTTGTCTTTAGAAACTCTCCCTGCGTCGTGTCTGCGTCGTGTCTGCGTCGTCCCTGCGTCCATCCTTCGCTCTTCCTTCGTCCATCCTTCGTTCTTCCTTCGCTCACCCTATATCCAGAGTTTAGGTTTCCAAAATATAAAACCCGGATAAACGTTACCCGGATAAGTACGAAATTCTGTATACTGGTTTCTATATTATTTACCAATTAATCTTATTGCTTGACAGGTAATGTAACAACCCTGTATATAAGCTGAAATTGACTCTTCATCCGCTAAATCCGGTAGAGATGAAGCAGCGCTTTTTCAATCATGGGAAATTCGAATTCAAACCCGCTTTTCAACAGTTTTTCCGGGATCACATCTTGTCCTTCAATTAATGTCGATGCGGCATCTCCATAAATTTTCTTTAACGCCCATATGGGTATTTTAAATACGGTCATCTGATTAAGGACCTTCCCGAATGTCTTTGTAAAATGGAAATTTGTTGTAGGGTCGGGAGCTACAGCATTCACAGGACCGGAGAAATTTTCATTGTCAAGTATCGCCTTATAAACATGCATAAGATCCCTGAAATGGATCCACGAAAATGACTGTTCCCCAGATCCTATTACGCCTCCAAATCCGAAACTGAATGGACCATGTGCGGTCTTTAAGACCCCGCCCTTGGAACTGAGTACAACGCCGGTTCTAAGCACGACAACCCGTGTGCTTCCTGCAGCCGACATCGCTACTGATTCCCATTCCTGACACAGTTTTCCTAAAAAATTATTCGCGAATCCGGTACTTTCTTCAGTATGTTTATTCCTGTTATCATAAATTCCAATCGCAGAATTGCAAATAAAAACTTTGGGTTTGACTTTTGCCTGGTTTATCGCATTCGCTATCTTCCGGGTAGTCATAATCCGGCTGTTGTAAAGCTCCTGCTTATAACTTTCAGTCCACCTCTTTAAAATAGGAGCTCCCGCTAAATTGATCACCGCATCAGCTCCTTCAATCTTGGTTTCAAGAAATTCCTGATCGGTCAAATTAAAGGAATTTCTGTTAATGATCCGGAAAGTCAGACCTTTATCAGTATAGGTCTCGATTAGGCTCCGGCCTATTAATCCTGTTGCTCCACTAATACTGACCAGCATAAAACATCTTATTTAAACGTAAATATACGAACAATTGATTAATTTTGCTGTCCTTTTCAAATTGAATCTCATACTACTACCAAACTGAATCATGGAAAAGAAAGATCAAGATAAAAAGCTGTTTTCGGAATTTCCTCCAATATCGACTTCACAATGGGAAGAAAAGATAAATACTGACCTGAAAGGTGCTGATTATGAAAAGAAACTGATCTGGAAAACCGATGAAGGTATAAACGTCAGACCTTATTATCGTGCTGAGAACCTTGAAGAACTCGAATATCTTTCATCACTTCCGGATGAAAAACCTTTCGTAAGGGGCATAAAAAAAGACTCCAATGATTGGATCATCCGTCAGGATATTGATAATGCAAATATTACTGAGGCAAATCGCGTTGCTATCGATGCTATTTCACGCGGAGCAAATGCCATCGGACTAACTGTCAAAGCAATCACTGCGCATAAGGAGATGCAACAGCTCTTGCAAGGGATCGATGTCAACAAAATCGGCATTAATTTCACCTCCTCTCGCTCATATCCCCTGACACTTGAATTGTTCATTTATGAACTTGCCCATCGCGATCTCGACGGAACCAAAGTAACTGGTTCACTGAATTTTGACCCGATTGGGTTTCTTTTACTTCACGGCGATTTTTATCTTTCGAAACAGGGAAACTTTGATGAGGCTGAATACTTGATTCAAACTATCAATAAAAAAATTCCGGGTTTTCACACCATCACTGTAAATGGCCAGCTCTTTAATAATGCCGGGGCAACACTCGTTCAGGAACTTGCTTTTAGCCTGGCATCCGGGAATGAATACATAGCTGAACTTACTTTAAAAGGATTGCCTGTTGACAGCATCGCAGGCTCTATTCTGTTCTCTCTAGGTATAGGCTCAAACTATTTTATGGAGATTGCTAAACTGAGAGCAGCCAGGTTACTGTGGAGTAAAATTATTGAAGAGTACCATCCTGAGAATCCCGGGAGTGCAAGGATGTTTATTCACTCTACGACATCTCTCTGGAATAAAACAATTTATGATCCCTATGTGAATCTTCTTAGGACGACGACGGAAGGAATGTCGGCCGTCATAGGGAACTCGGATTCAATATCCATCCTTCCTTATGATTCTCCGTATAAAGATGAAAGTGAGTTCTCCCGTCGCATCGCCCGGAATCAACAATTAATCCTTAAGGAAGAAGCTTATCTTGATAAAGTCATCGATCCTGCTGCCGGATCTTATTATATCGAGAACCTTACGAATTCAATCGCTATCAACGCATGGGAGCTTTTCAGGAATATTGAAGAGAAAGGTGGAATGATTGAATGTATTAAAACGGGATTTATTCAGGATGAAATCGAAAAATCCTGCAGGAAAAAAGATATGGATATCGCCCAGCGTAAGATTGTGATCCTGGGAACAAATCAATACGCAAACCCGCTGGAATCAATGACCGGAAGTATTGAGAAGCCAACAGAAGTATGGAATGAAACCGCATCAACTTATAAGAAGTTGAAAATTTACCGTGGTGCGCATGCTTTTGAAGAAATGCGTCTGGCAACTGAACATGCTGTCTCCAGGGGAATTAAAAAACCATCAGTATTCCTGTTGACTATGGGTAATTCGGGTATGCGTAGGGCAAGGGCTTCCTTTGCCATGAATTTCTTTGGATGTGCCGGATATGAAGTTATTGATAATCCTGGCTTTAAAACAGTTGAAGAAGGTGTCAAAGCCACCTTGAATTCAAAAGCAGAGATTGTTGTTGTTTGCAGCTCCGATGAAGAATATGCCGCTGCTGTTCCTGTTGTTTGTCAAGGTATTAGATCGGAAAATAAGAATGTCTTGATTTTTGTTGCAGGATACCCCAAGGAGATTGTTGAACAACTGAAATCTGGCGGCACAGACGATTTTA
>JBEKQA010000260.1:0-3502 GCA_049520195.1 Bacteroidales bacterium | reverse complement strand
CCCTATTCTCTTGGAGAAAAGAGCTACAATTCAAATACACCAAAGAATGTTACCCTTTGGGATCGCGTTTGGTGGGATACTACCAAAAAATAGTTAGCTCATTTGAATGCAAAAAAAACCGACCCGTTGATATGGGTCGGTTTTTTTTTGAGTTCCCATTGTTTACAGACCTTTCCTGAAAAAACTAAAATTCACGTTACCATACTTCCGGTGTTGTTCAAAAGCAGGATGTTCGGAAAAATCATTATTCCTGGAATGCTCAAGGATAAAAACTCCATCTTTTTTCAGGATTGTACTGCCATACACAAGATCAGGAAGAGAATCTATACCCTCCATATCATAAGGTGGGTCAGCATAAACAAGATCATATTCACCAAATGGATGCTTGAGGAACTGAAAAACATCTTCCCTTACAGCTTCCAAATTCTTTGCATTCATCGACAGAGCAGTTTGGTTTATGAATGCGACGCAGCGTGGGTTAATATCAATAGCCGTCACAACTTCACCCCCTCTTGAAAAAAATTCATAGGAAATACTCCCGGTGCCTGCGAAGAGATCAAGAACCTGTAATCCTTCAAAATCAATAACATTGTTCAGAATATTGAAAAGGCTTTCCTTTGCGAAATCTGTTGTTGGACGTACGGGCAGGTTTGCAGGAGGATGTATTTGCCTTCCCCTGAATTTTCCAGTTATGATCCTCATGGAAACAGATTAATAAGTGTGTAGTAAGAATGAGCGGGCACATCGTCGAATACATAACTGTAGTTTACAGTTTCTTTCCTGATTAGAAAATCAATATTCCGGATATACCGGAATAAAAGATCATAAACAGGGGAGAATTTATCTACATTTCCGAGTAAGACGAGACGGATTTCTTCAGGATTAAGATCCAATTGTTCAAAAACAAAGATTATATAATAGGCGATATCTTCTGCCGTAAGGAAATGAAAAGCATTACAATATTTCAGCTGATTTCCTTCAAAGACAAGAAGGTCGAATTGTCCTTCTCGAAGGTTCAGAAAAACCTTTCTTCCGGTCGTATTTTTTATGCTCATCCAGAGGTTACTGATCAGAACACTTGAAATATGACAGTATTTAGCTTTAGGAAAAGCTTTTTCCATTACCTTCCTGTAGAATCCAGGGATACTGTAAACAGTGTAAATTCCAAGGTGTTCCAGATGGTCCGAATAAACTGTTTCACCCGATTCACGTTCATGAAGGAAATTAAAATAACTTTCCTTTTCATTTTCAATGAACAGAGCTTCCGGGATTAATGTGAATTTGCTGTTGCTGATAACTCCATTTACTGAATGGAACTGCCCGCTTAACCAAGGAAATAAGCTGTATACTTCTGCCAGATGATTCCGGAAAAAACCCAGGGCTATGAATTTGTTTTTTTCAACATCTCTGAGACTATAACCGAATGTTTTATCCCCCTGTTCAAATATAAGGTCATATCTCTGCAGATCTTTCAGATCAAAAGATTCATCGACTCTATTAAGGATAGAATGTAGTACTTCAGTCATGCTTTTCTTTATAATATCCAGATAAAGATAAAATTCAACAAAATGATCACCGAAAATCCGCTGATAAGGTAAACCCATGATTTTTTCAAAGAGAAGAAACAAGCATAAACCAACTTCAGGATATTATTGCTGGCCACTGCCTGTAAGGTTGCAACAGCAATGACATTCAATGCGATGGCTGATTTACCCTGGAAAAGATTTATCAGAAATGGATCGATATCGGTCAATCCAACCAGGAACGAGAGAACATTCAGGCCCGGACGACCGAAACGATCTAAAACAAACCAGGTCAAAAATGTGAATGCTACGAATAACACTGCGAAGAGGATTGCAACTTTAAATTCCAGAGGATTTTTGTCTGCGGTCAGTTCTGTATTCTGTGTCTTATATTCCTTGTTGTGATAAAGAAGGATCACCAAACCTGTTAATAATGAAACGCCCGTGAGAATAAGAAAATAGATGTAAACCCGGTTAAAAAGGTCCGCATTAAAGATCACGATCAGGACAAGGATACGGATATACATCATAGCCGTAGCAAATATAATAGCGGCTATATATTGGTTTGCCGATTCGGGATCTTTCCTGATCTTCCGTGCAAGAATAATTGTAGTAGCAGTACTACTGTATAACCCACCCAGGATGCCTGCCAGAATTATACTTCCCTGCTTAAATACATATTTCTTAAGCAGATAGCTCAAATAGGAAATTGAAGAAACAACAACAACTGCCAGCCATATTTTATAGGGTGTCAAAGTAAGATCTTTGAAAATAGGTTCATCAGGAACAATGGGAAGAATTACACCGGCAATGATCAGGAATTTCCCTAAGGTCAATATCTCATTCTTATCGAACCTCCTGGATATCTCGGTAAAAGATTCTTTTAGTTCGGTCAGAATTAATAATGTAACAATAATTAGCATTACAAGCCATTGAGGCTGTGTCAGCAAGAGAGGGCCTATGCAATAAGTGATCAAGGCGATAACGATTGTTGTCATGCCATGGTCTTCATGACGATGAATATTAAATGCATAATTAATACCAAAAAATATACTCAAAACCAAACCTCCTCCTATGAATAAAGCAGGATTACCTGGTAAAATGCGAAACAGAATAAATCCAAGGATACCGATAAAAGTGAAAGTGCGGTCAGTCCCGAAGGTATGTTCCAATTGCTTTTGGCTGTGCAGGATCTTCTGGGATAAGCCAATCAGCAAAGAAAAAACTGTAACCAGCAAGAATGTTATCAGGTCCTTCGGTATTGTTTTAATAAGCTCCATTTAAATTAAACTAGCAATAATGATTTTTAAGTATTCTATCTGCCTCTTATCATTTCATTCTTTTGAATTAGACGTCATTCACTACTATTCTTTTTATCATCTGTTCAAACGAAGGAATTTCCTTCAAAAATACTATCTTTCCTGTTCCGTGGTCAATATAACAAGAAAAATGGATCATTCCATTTGTCACAGCGAGGTAAGGTACTTTCAATTCCTGGTTGTATATTGCCACTTGGTCAAAGACAGCCTGCGTAACAGGAATTTCCGGTCCTTTACATTCCACAATCAGACAGGCTGCTCCATCCGTTCCATAAACTATTATGTCACTACGTTTTGTTAGCCTGTGGTAGTGAAGCGAGCGTTCTATTGCGATCAATGAAGCAGGGACCCTGAGTTGGTTCGTAAGATAATGGATGAAATGTTGACGCACCCATTCTTCCGGCGTCAGGGCAACAAATTTCTTCCTGATGCAGTCGAAGACCTCCAATTTATCCTTGTTCTCCCGGATCCGGAGTGTCACAGCCGGTAAATTTAATTTTTGCATCTCTCTTGATGAATTACAAACATACGGAAAAATAAGACAAATTGGTTACCTTTGCCTTAGTATTCTGCATCTTGATGAAAATGGAAAGCGCCTCTCATTAAGAAGCAACAACGTTGTGATTGATAGAAGTTTCGCTCTTAAAATTTCACTCGAAA
>JBEKQA010000259.1:0-3515 GCA_049520195.1 Bacteroidales bacterium | reverse complement strand
CCTTCCGCGATTTATCGATCATTTCCTTGACAAAGGATTCAGATTTGAAAGTCTTGGAAATTCATGAGAATATTAGGATAAGAGTGCTTAATAAACAAAGACCATAAATAATTGCTGGTTGTTATAATGTCCCCTCATCTGCAAAGCTGTAATAATTATCATCACCAATGATAATGTGATCAAGTACTGCAATATCAAGCATATACCCAGAATCTTTGATCTTCTTTGTAATCTTTTGGTCGGCTTCACTTGGCTGAATATTTCCGGAAGGATGATTGTGACCAAGAATGATAGAGGAGGCATGGAGGTCCAGTGCGATCTTGAATATTTTTTTTGGATCCACAACTGTACCGGAAACTCCTCCCTCACTTATAATACATTTTCTCAGAACTTTATTGGCTTTATTCAGCACGATGATCCAGAAAGATTCATAAGGTTGGTCGCCCATAGAACAACGGAAGATCTCGAAGGCGTCTCTGCTGCTGGTGATCTTCTCCTTTTGCAACACCTCTGACTCATTTCTTCTTTTCCCCAATTCCAGTGCAGCAATAAGGGTAACCGCCTTTACTTTTCCTATTCCCTTGAACTCAAGAAGGTCATTGATACTCATTTTTGTAACTCCGATAAGACTATCCCCTGCTTTATTCAGGATCTGCTTGGCAAGGTCCAATGCTGACCCTGTTGAGTTTCCTGACCTTAATAGAATTGCCATCAACTCAGCATCGCTTAAGGCATTTTTCCCTTTGAGCTCTAGTTTTTCCCTTGGCTTATCTTCTTCTGCCCAATTTTTAATAGAAATATGATTCTCGTACTTTTCCATTTTTTTTCTGATTTATCGGAGAAAAAGCAAAAGGTAATATGCCGGGAAGAAGTAATTTTGAACATAGAATAAAAAGATCCTTATGAGGAAGCTACGACATTTCTTTATCAAACTGAAAACAATCGATTCAACCAACCAGTATGCAGAGCAACTGCTTACAAAACATCTGGTTAAAGTAGAGACGATCATCCTTGCCGACGAACAAACATCAGGTAAAGGACAGGGTGACAATATCTGGGAGAGCGAGCCGGGTAAGAATGCCACCTTCAGTCTTATTTTATTTCCGTTTTTTTTATCACCGGAAAATCAGTTTTTGCTGAATAAATCAATTACACTTGGCATCATCGATTTTCTTAATAGTTTGTCCCTTGGGCAAAAGGTCTCCATAAAATGGCCGAATGATATCTATGCCGGAAATCGCAAAATGGGGGGAATTCTTATTCAGAATACCATTTGTGGCCGTGAATTTGAATCAAGTATTGCCGGAATAGGATTAAACCTTAACCAGGTTAAGTTCCATCCTTTGTTACAAAATCCGGTTTCATTGAAGCAAATTACAGGAAAGAGTTATAATGTTGAAGAAGTTGTGAATAATATCGTTGATTCAATAGATGAGCGTTACCAGCAGCTGAAAAGAGGATCATTCGAGACCCTTGGCAGAGATTATCAGGAACACCTTTTCAGGATAGATGAATGGAAAGACTATATTGTTAATAAAAAGGTAATAAAAGGGAAAATTAAAGGGGTCGATGATAATGGATTTTTAAAAGTTGAGATAAAAAATGGGGTCGAATTCTGCTTTCAACATGGAGATATAGATTTTGTTTTCACTTAGTTCGGGGAGATATATCCTCTTGATTTTTTCATTTTTCGTTGTGCAGGATTCAGTTAATCAGGAGAAATACCCTTTTGAGAAGCTATTTATTATATCGTTTCCCAAAGCTAACGCTCAAATAAGCTGTAAGAAAGAGACTTTGTTTTGGATTGGATGCCATAATTGCTATCGGTATGGGAGAATAATCAAGTACAGCACCAGCCTCTAACGCTTTTATTACCCTGTTTCGATTACCAAATTCAAATTCAAGTCCTCCTTTGCCATAAATCCCCGGATGGAACTTTGTGTATTGAATTCCGGTAAAAATGGCTCCTCGTCCGTAGATATAATCCATGGTTTGATCCTGACTGGCAGGATCATAGCGTTCCTGTACTATCTCGTAATCAGTTGAAGTCGGATGCACAATATAGAGGTAAATAGGTTTGGCTATTCCGATTGAAATCCCTCCATAATAAAGATAGCTTACTTGTACCCCACCCCAATATGGTTTCCGGTTTAAAATGTGTTGAATTCCAACTCCGCCACGGAGAAAATAAACGGAATTTAATTTTCCGTAAATATAGCTTTTAGCACCCGAATAATTCGGATTTATGATTTTGACTTCCTTAGCTGACTTGTAAGTCGTGAATTCAATTTCCCACATAAATTGCTTCAATGCCTGGAGGTTTTTTCCTCTACGGAATTTTAACCCCCATCCATTGCTGTTGAGGTGAGCTCCCAGGGTCCATTGTTGCTCGAGGAGGACGTTATCTAGGGTGTCGCTAAGTGCTGGCTTTCCTTTTTGTGCGAAACTGTTACTGCTAAATGAAAGCAGTATACAGAAAAAGATCGCAGGGATGAATTTACGCATGGCCAAGGATAGTACGATCAAATGACAAAGGTAAGAATAAATAAAACAAAAGGAAGGACGATAACGCCTTCCCTTTATTAAAAAATATATTGGCGGAGTCTTTTAACGCCGTTCTATTTGATATCTTTGCCTGTCACCTCCATAAGCAGCACATTTCGAGCTTGAAGTGCAGGAGACAGTTAGCATTACGACTAACAGAAGAAGAGATACGGCCGCTATAACTTTTTTCATAATGTTCACTGGGGTTTAAATAATCATTGTACAAAGGAAATGAAATTCAACATAATAAACAACATATTTCAGATATTATTGTTTTAAACTTATCAACCATAGATTGTTGAAGAGATGGGGAACATCAATCCTACAATTGAAGAGACGTGGAAAGCTGTTCTGTCCGATGAATTCAATCAGCCTTACTTCCAGGAATTAAAAGAATTTCTGATCGAAGAGAAGAAGAAATTCAGAATATTCCCACCAGGGCCACTTATTTTTAATGCTTTTAACAGCACCCCCTTTCAGAAAGTTAAGGTTGTGATCATCGGTCAGGACCCTTATCATGGGTATGGTCAGGCACATGGTTTATGTTTTTCTGTCCCTGCCGGTGTTCCCAAACCGCCTTCTTTGGTTAATATCTTCAAAGAGCTGGCAAATGATCTTGGGTTCAGCCCTCCCGTTCATGGAAACCTTGAGAATTGGGCGAAACAGGGCGTTTTGCTTCTTAATGCAACATTGACAGTGAGAGAAAACCAAGCTGGATCACATCAGCGCAGAGGGTGGGAACTGTTCACAAATGAGGTTATTAGGCGACTTTCTGAACAAAAACAGGGAGTCA
The DNA here is from genome assembly GCA_049520195.1 of Bacteroidales bacterium. Classification (GTDB taxonomy): domain Bacteria; phylum Bacteroidota; class Bacteroidia; order Bacteroidales; family FEN-979; genus FEN-979. The sequence continues at coordinate 178 of JBEKQA010000259.1, read as the reverse complement.
TATTTGTACTTTGGGGAAATTTTGCTATCGCAAAGAAGGAATTGATCGATTTATCAAAGCATCCTGTCTTAACGGCTGCTCATCCTTCACCACTTTCAGCAAGCAATGGTTTTTTCGGCTGCAGACATTTTTCAAAGATAAATGAGATCCTGAAAAAACAGGGGAAAGAGGAAATAGA
>JBEKQA010000258.1:0-3537 GCA_049520195.1 Bacteroidales bacterium | reverse complement strand
GAATAGGTTTTGGTATTTTATTTTATATTCTCATCTTTGCCAAGATCTCAAAAAAGCACATAACGAGAATAACATTGATAAAGATTGATAACCCTTGTTTTTTTTCGTTCTTCAATTTCCGTAGTTACCTGTTAATGACAATTATGATCAGCGGCGGGATCACTCTGCGGTTATCCGGACTCGTGAACCCTGAGATCATTTATACCTTCTTTCTTTGCATGGGAATCCCGCTCCTGGTTTCGGCCTGGCGGTTTTTTTACAGTTATGCTAAAAACAGTCTATGAAGAGATTCATCGGATTTGTCATTAAAGAGTTTTATCACATCTTCAGGGATTACCGCACCTTATTGATCCTCTTTGGCATTCCTGCCGCTCAGTTGCTATTGTTTGGATATGTCATTACAAATGAGATTAAAGATGCCAAGATAGCTATTTACGATGCGTCGAAAGATGAAGTTACACGTAAAATTTCTGAGAAGATTCTCTCATCAGGATACTTTATCCTGGAAAAAAACCTCACAAACTACTCCCAGATCGGACCGACTTTCCGGGAAGGAAACACCAAGCTGGTCATCGTTTTCAGTAGCAACTTTACTAAAAAGCTGCAACAGGAAGGCAAAGCAGACCTCCAGATCCTAGGGGATGCCTCCGATCCAAATACTGCTAATATTTTGGTGAATTATGCATCCGGCATCATCAATAATTATCTTGCCTCCATCAATGTCGACCAGATACCTATGCGCATAATTCCGGAAGTGAGGATGCAATACAACCCCGAACTTAAAGGCGTTTTTATGTTCGTTCCGGGTATCATGGCCATGCTGTTAATGCTGATCTCAGCATTGATGACCTCTCTCTCCATAACTCGTGAAAAAGAACTCGGCACCATGGAGCTGCTTTTAGTTTCACCACTGCGCCCTATCCAGATCATTATCGGAAAGGTCATTCCTTATGTACTCTTGGCATTCATAGACTCATGCATTATTCTTGGAATGGGAAAATTTGTATTTGAGGTGCCTATCGAAGGAAATATAGTCCTGCTTTTAACTGAAAGTCTTCTCTACATCACAATGGCACTGTCTCTGGGGATCCTCATCTCAAGTATCACCAACAGCCAGCAGGTGGCTATGACTCTCTCACTCGTAGCCCTGATGCTGCCCACTATTCTCTTGTCGGGATTTATCTTCCCGGTTGAGAATATGCCTGTTATTCTTCAAGTGCTTTGCCACATTATGCCACCAAAGTATTTCATCACCATCATCAAGGATATTATGCTAAAAGGCACTAGTTTTATCTATGTTTGGAAAGAAACGCTCATCATGATTTTATTTACCGTGACGTTTATCATGATGAGTATTAAAAAATTCAAGATCAGGTTAGCTTAAAAGCAAAATGAATACGATACTATTCATAATCCAGAAAGAGTTTATATAGGTTTTCCGCAACAAGATGATGTTGCCTATAATTTTTGTCGTGCCATTGGTACAGCTGATAATCCTTGTTCATGCAGCTACCTTCGAGATGAAAAGTATTAAAGTTTCAATAATTGATCTTGATATGTCTTCTACATCCCGGCAAATGATCAGTAAATTTGAAGGTAGTCCGTTTTTTATCATAAAAAACACTTCTTTCTCTGAAAAGGAAGCCCAGCAGGAAATGAAGAAGGGAAACGTCGATATGATCCTGCACATCCCTTATGGCTTTGAACGCAGCCTGGTAAAAGAAAACCAATCCAAGGTTCAAATTATCATTAATGCAATTAATGGAGCCAGTGCCGGATTAATCGATGCTTATTCCTCGATGATTATCCTTGATTTCAACCATGAGATTCTGGTTGATTTTCTGAGTCCGGAATTATTGGCTAATACGCATGACATACACGTCACAACCAGCTATTGGTATAATCCAAAACTGAACTACAAGACTTACATGGTTCCGGGAATACTTTGTCTGCTCGTTACCATCATTGCCTTTCTCTTGTCCGGGATGAATATTGTAAGAGAAAAAGAAATAGGCACCATCGAGCAGATCAATGTTACGCCGATTCGAAAGGTTCAGTTTATCGCAGGTAAGTTACTCCCTTTCTGGATCATTGCGCTGTTTGAACTCGCATTCGGGCTCACTGTCGGGAAACTGTTGTTTAACATTCCAATCATAGGCAGTCTTTGGTTGATATTTCTTTCGGCAGCTATTTATATATTTGTAATTTTGGGATTCGGGTTGTTGATTTCCACGATGACGAATACCCAGCAGCAATCTATGCTGGTTTCTTTCTTCTTCATGGTGATCTTCATTCTGATGAGTGGCCTTTTCACTTCTATTGAAAGCATGCCGGATTGGGCACAAAAACTCGATCAGATGAACCCTATCGCTTATTTTATCAGGATAATGCGAATGGTTATGTTAAAAGGATCAGATTTTCACGATATACGTAATTCTTTTTATTCCCTCGTAGTTTATGCCTTGGCCATCATTAGCTTTGCCGTATGGCGGTACCGGAAAGTCACTTGAACAAAATGCAACGCTGGAAAAATATTCATATCCATAAAAGACACAAGTGGTTCCTTATTCCACTCCTGCTCCTTGTTATTGGACTAGCTGTTGCAAGACAATTCTATAATATGAAGGATGATAATCCTTCAAAGGATGCTTTCCTGAAAATTCACGAAAGAGGTTATATGGTAGCCTTAACTGATAAGAATTCACTGGATTACTTCATATACCGTGGTGAACCCATGGGATTTCAATTGAACCTTCTCCGATCTTTTGCCAATTATCTTAATGTACCGCTTAAAATCATTGCTTCGGACGACATTTCAAAGCTGTACTACTACCTTGATATGAATGTTGGTGATTTTATCGCCTGCAACCTGCCGGTAACAGGAGAAGGAAAGAGAATGGTCCATTTCTCCCAAACCTTGTTTGAAACAAGACTGGTGCTGGTGCAACGCAAACCTGAATCGAAAAAATCCAGAATAACAAAATTGATCAAATCCCCCTCCGATTTTTCGGATGATACTCTTTATCTCCAGCGAAATCTTTTTGAAAAGCCATTGCTGGCAAGATTCCTTCACAGGGCAGGACGAAATCTCACCGTAATTGAAGAATCTCAGAAAAGTGAAGAGCAACTCATCAGTATGGTTTCAGAGGGGAAAATAAACTATACCATCTGCGAAGAAAATGTGGCGATGATGGTTAAACGCAACTATCCAAACATAGATGCAGAATATTGCATTTCAAAGTTTGACAATTATGGATGGGCAGTAGTACACTCATCCGATTCTCTTCTGATGAAGATCAATGAATGGATTACGAATATAAAAAAGACAAACGAATTAAAACAAACTTATCTTACTTATTTCAATAACCCAAACGTCTCTAATTATTTTCGTAATGATTTCTTTTCTGTCAGGGGGAATAGGTTATCTCCTTTCGATGATGTGATTAAAAAGCTGAGCAAAAATGTTTCCTGGGACTGGCGTTTATTAGCTTCGTTGATTTATGAAGATTCAAATTTTCATTTAGGCGTTGTTTCTTC
>JBEKQA010000257.1:0-3548 GCA_049520195.1 Bacteroidales bacterium | reverse complement strand
AATGTATGACCGTACTTGAAGCGATGGGATGCGGGTTACCGGTGCTAATTGCAGATTGTCCAAAGAGTGCGACAAAACAATTTGCTATAGAGCAGATGTCTTTGTTCGCTAAGGATAATGTTGAAGATTTGACAAGAAAAATCGATTATTGGATTGATCGTCCTGAGGAACTGGCTAAGTTAAGGACGATGTATTATGAGAGTTCTTCAAAGTATCGCATCGAACAATCTTATGAGAAACTCCTTAATCTTTATTATGGGTTGATACAAAACAGAGCGATTTGATTCTGAATCCATAAAGGGTCCAAGAATAATAAGACCCCTAAAAAGTGCTCGTATATTCAGATATGACTGATAAACAACGAAAAGTAATTGATTACTTAAAACGACTTCCGGATCACTTGAAACGGATGTCTTATAAAGAAATTTGTATTGATCTTAACAGCATTTTCCTTTCGTTACCCATTTCAATAATAGAAACTGATAAAATTTTTAGTATAAAAAGGACTCAATACCGCAACCCATCTATTATTTTTCGGGCTAGAGAAAACGAAGTGTTTCTACCTCAAAAATCCACAATTCCATTACCATTTAAATTTCTGAAGGAACTCTCGATAATCCCTGAATCCCAAAAACACAAGTTAATAACTTTCGGAAGGTGTAATAAGCCAAAAGAACCAAGATTCTATGCTTCAAGTGAATTGTCTACGGCCGTTATGGAATCTTTAACTGAAGGGTTTACAAAAGAATTTTCTGAAAGTAGAGGGGTAACTGTAGGACTATGGGAAATCAAGCAACCTCTTATCTTAGCCCAAATTAACTATTCTGAAAAATCCCTGACACAATTACTAAAATACGATAAGGATTTTTACGAAAAACTTCTTTTGGAAACAAAGGAAATTAATGAAGCCCATCTTAACCAGTTACAAAAGGATAAACTTATTGATCCGGAATACGCAATGGAGTTGTTCAAAATATTTGCTGATGAATTCTCAAAAACTGAAATACAAGGCGATTATGATTATATGATTTCAAATTATTATTGTGATCATGTATTTGATCGGACGGTTCTTGAAGATGGAAAGACAACAATAGATGGAATTCTTTATCCAAGTGTTTCACATTCTTATCAAGAAAGTAATTTAGTATTACATCCAAGAGCATTGAATAAACTCAACTTCATCAGTGCAATGAATGTTTGGGTAGTTTATCATGGTGAAGGGACAAAAGGAGTCGAGTTCAGTCCTTTAGAACAGAATATTCATGTCGATGATAATGGACAGTTGAATTGGAAGCAATTCAATTGGGTTGATGATAATCCTCCTGAAGATGGTAAATATCCTAAGCCTCTGGTTAGACCACATGGTCAGGGGTTTTTGACTATTGGAATAAAATTATATAAAGAGAGAATACTTACCATACTTCATGATTTACGAATAGAAATTAAGAAGGATGCAGATTCCACACTTGAAATTACACTGACACAAGAACCTGAAAAAGTTCTCGAATTATATTGCGGGTTAAAATATAATGTCGGAACTTTAAATAAGTACATAATTAGCGAAGAAGATGATAATATTGTGTTTTTGACTCCTTGGGGATTTCTAACAGATTTTAAAAACGAAATCATATTCTCAATTGATGGAAAGATTTTTATCTTTAAAACTATTGAAGGAATAACTATTGGATTTATTCATGCTCCTTATAACAGCGAAAAATATCACTTATATCAATAAAAATCTTCTTTTATTCTAAGCCGGACATTCGTGGACAAATCGGTTAGATTGACCACCCAAGGTCGAAAGAAATGAATTATCTTAAATGAAATATTATCAAACTAATACGAGGGTCACGTTTAATCGGTACAAGATTGTCAGAGGTTCTGGTTTTTCCAAATAAAGTTCACTTGGAGCATCTTAAAAATTTTGATAAAGCAAAATCAACCATTTATTTTAACTAACTTGCTCCGCATTGCAGGACATCCGCTTGTTGGGGTACAAACAGTAATGAAGGAACTATGAAAAAGTATTTCATTCTTTCTATAATCATTTTATTGGCTTCCTGCCAAGGATTGAATGAAAAAGGAAGTAGAATTAATGATAGTTTGAGGAAAGATAGTCTTATAAAAGCAATCAGGGCAAAAATGCCAAGAATCTCAATGCCTGATGGAATTCTTGGTTTGAAGTGGCAGATTCAAAAGGATGAAGCAATAAAAATCTTAAAACATAAGGATTCGATAAAAATTACCTTAATCGATAAAGAAGATGAATATGGTCAAAAGATTGAATGTTCAGGCTGGTTTGCTGGGAAGAAAACGAAGAAAATAATATTATCTTTTTATTCAAACAAATTTTGTGAAGCAGATATTGATTTCGGGTTTTGTTCGCAAAACTTCGCAGATACAATATGTTCAAGGATTGAGAAGAAATATCAAAAGAAAGGGATAAAAGGACAGTATGGAATTTCTTTGTTTTTTAATAGCGATATGATGGAGGACCCTAATAAATATCCAGTAATTACTACTATTGATGATGAAATTGGGTTTAATTTATATTATACAGGACCCTATTTTGAAAAATTAAAAAAAGACCATCAAGAAGAATATCTACAAAAACATTCGGCTAAAATAAAGGATAAAGATTTATAAAATATCAAATGGCTACTTTATTGAGCAAACCAGTTAGATTGACCACTCAAGGCCAAAGGAAATGGACAATCTTAAATGAATTATTATCAGGCTAATACCGTGATCAACCTAAACCGGTAAAAGGTGGTCAGAGTTTCAGGTTTTTCCAATACAGTCAAAATGTCAATATCACAATCTTACAAGAGCGATTTTTTTTCGGGGAAAAGACCTTGGTCATTGATCAAAGATGAGATCCTAAAAAAGTATCTTCCTCCTTATCTAAAAAAGGTCAATACTTTGGACCGGGGAATCATAATAGTCGATGGATTCGCAGGTCCGGGTATATTCGATGATGGGACTAGAGGTTCACCTATGATCATTTATGATATTGTTAAAAGTATTGGAGGTGATAATGTTAAAATCATATTGGTAAATAAAGATCCGAAACATCACTTAAAGCTGAATAAAATATTGGCTGATCAAGGTCAGACAGGGAATATCATCACTATTCTCGGAACAGCTGAAGATTTACTTAAACAACTGAAGTCAGAATTAACAAATGAAACTTTATTTGTCTATCTTGATCAATTTGGTATAAGTGGGTTTGACTTTAGTACATTAGTTCCTTATCTAACAAGGACTAAAGCTCACAGTACGGAATTTTTAATGAATATCTGTGTCCCTGTGATTCATCGTCTTTCAAGAAAAAGAAAATTTCCAAATGCTGGATCGACAGTTTATGGTGATAAAATTCTTACATCAGTATTCGGTGGTGACTATTGGAAAACTCATTTGTTTGATTCAATAAAAACACCAGATGAACAGATAAATGGGTTAATGATCGAATACTCATCAAAATTGAGGAATTATCTTGATTACATTGGATTTTGTCCTGTATTTGAAAAGGGACCGGGGAGTCAGTT
>JBEKQA010000256.1:0-3625 GCA_049520195.1 Bacteroidales bacterium | reverse complement strand
GGATAGCGGTGCTCGGCACGCAGGCCGTTGCGACCCTTATAGCGGTTTATGGGCTGTTTATGACACCCCTGGGCTGGGGTTGGGCAGGGTTCGTTTGGGGTTATGCGTTATTGTGGTTCCTTTTAAATGATCGTATTAAACTGCTCGCTTACCGGATTTTAGATCCGGCCAAAAAGAAGCCTGAAACTGATGCCAAGACTGAAGCCAAAGCCTGAACTCTCTTAAAAATAGGGTAGTGTCTCAGTTTGGAAATAACTTGCTTAACTGGTCAAAGATAGTTAAATTTGCTTTTTAAATCTGAATCAATGGCAAAGATAAAAAGACCAAGAGACTTTAACCAGCTTGCAAAGTTAATAGTTGATATTGCAACAGGTGAAGTAAAGGACGAGCAAGTTAATGAAAAGAATCCTGCTGCAGTTTCATTAGGGAGACTTGGAGGACTGAAAGGAGGAAAGGCAAGAGCAGCTAAATTAAGTCCTGAAAGACGTAAAGAAATAGCCCTATTAGCTAATAAAAAGCGTTGGGAAAAGAAAAAGTAAACCTGTATTAGATATTTCATTGATTTTGTAGTTATAGCCCGTTATTGACGGGCTTTTTGTTTTTTTTCATTTTTATTCTGTATTATTGTAGTATCACTATTTAAAATTTAAGATCATGGAAACAACTAAAGAGGGTAATATGATTCGTGCAACAGTCATTGGACTTTCAGGTAAAAAATATTCTTTTATGGGTTTTGATGTTTCTACCTATCCAGATAATGAAGTTATAAGTTTTAAAAATAGCATGACAGTTTATATTTTCTTTAAAGACATAAACAATGAAAAGCCTACATTATTAGATGTTGGATATAGAGATGGCTTTTTTGATGTTCCTTTTAAAGATTTTAGAAAATTTGAGTTTATAAAACAAAACAATGTTACTCACTTCATATACTATACCGTAGATGTTGACGAAAAGCCGGAAAAGATTCGATGGGACATAATAGACGGTAACACTTTTGATAATAGTACCTTCAGAAAAGGTTAAACGTTTTCTTCCTTTACTTTGTCTTTTAAATCCGGATCGCTCCTTTCTTCGTTTATTATCCAATTATAATAGATTTTAGCCCACTTTAAGGGACTTGCAAGCGTTTCATCTGAAACGGCTAAGGCAAGGCAATTCATTCGTATCAAAACCGGATTTATTAATTGACTGGTGCAATCAATTATCTTTATTTCTTTTGCCATTTTCGCTATTTATATAAACTATTGACTTTTCAAAAAGGATAAACTAAATTTGTATCCAGATAATGAGAACGGTCAATTTTCTTATCCAGCGAAAGCGTTAAAATTTATTTTTGTTTTTTACTGTTCTTTTACATATCTTTGCAGTTAGGTACTCTGTGTCGGAATCGAACCGACGTCTTCAGCTTAAAGGGCAGATGTCGTAACCACTTGACTAACAGAGCATGGTTAAAAATCATTTGGGAAACAGGTACTACCTGTTTCCCTTTTTTATTATAGTCTTTACTTTCCACAAAGTTTTATTTTTCTCAATCCTTACAAATTTAAAAAATACGCCTCGAAGAATCAATACTTTGAAATATTTTGAAATAAAATGATAGATTTACTTGACAAGTCAAGTAAAAAGTATTATATTTGCAGCGTAATTAATTCTCAATCCTATGAATAATTTACCACTTGCAAAGAAAGTACAGATTATCAACCTGCTTGTTGAAGGTAATAGTTTACGCTCAACTTCACGTATTACGGGCTGTTCCATTAACACAGTTACAAAATTATTAGTTGACGTTGGCAAAGCCTGTCAGGACTTCCATAATGAGAAAGTTATTGATGTCAGATCAAAACGGGTTCAATGTGATGAAATATGGTCTTTTGTTTATGCTAAAAAGAAAAACATTCCAGAGGAACTAAAAAGAGACGGAATAGGAGACGTATGGACGTGGACGGGAATAGATGCAGATTCAAAATTAGTCGTTTCCTGGCTCGTTGGTAACAGGGATGCAGAGACAGCAGACATTTTTATAAAAGACATTGCATACAGGCTTAAAAACAAGGTACAACTAACAACGGACGGACTAAGCGCATACATAGACGCAGTTGAAGATAACATGATCGGTAAGGTCGATTATGCACAACTAATTAAACTATATGGGAACGAGGGCGCAAGTGAAAATGATAAAAGATACAGCCCCGCTGAATGTACCGGAACAATCAAAAATAAAATAATTGGCAAACCCAAAAACAAATATATCTCAACAAGCTACATAGAACGCCAAAATCTTACAATGAGAATGAGCATGAGAAGATTTACCCGCCTTACAAATGGATTTTCTAAGAAGATCGAAAACCATTGCCATGCTATCGCCCTGAATTTTGTGTATTATAACTTTTGCAGGATTCATAAGACTTTAAGAGTTACTCCAGCTTATGAAGCAGGAATTACAAAAGAAATAATGACTATTGAGGACATTGTTAAACTTACCTTGAAATAAATCTTATTAACTTTCCCTTGCTTTTCGTGGGTTTTTGATTATTATTGTACGTACAATCAATAACAAAACTTTATTATATGGACTTTGAAACAGCAGTATTAAAAAAGAATAAATTTCTTAACGACATTAAAGAAAACAAACCAAGATTTGATTACTCCGAGTATCATATATTGGTTTGTCCTTCCAGTAAGCTATATCAACTCAAATATAAAAATGATCTAATGAAAGGACTTATAAAGAAGGACGAAGACGCAATACCTTATGCACTTGATCAGAATTTTTGCGTTATGGCATTTAAAATAGAAAATCCAGTTACTTTATTACAAAAATTTATACATTAAATTTTGTCCATATCAATAAAAGAAATTAATACAATAGGGTGATCCGGCGTTTCCTCAACATTTACAGAAATACAAACAGAGGGATTTTTTTTCTCAAAATCTTTTATCTGATTGTTTATTCTTTTTTCTAAGGCTTTAACCTTATTTACAATAGTATTAATTTTATTTTTTTCCATTGTTTCTTGATCTGTTTTCATGTTTCTTGTTTTTAGTGAATAAAAATGAGGAATCCGGTATCTAACCGGAGAACTCGTGAATAATAAAAATAAGATCGTTGAAAAATTGATTAAAGGATATTTTGTAATTTTGGTAAATACTTAAAATAAAACCGTGCCAAAGTTGAAAATTCAAACTGAGACACTACCAAAAATAGTTTGCTTTCCATTTTTGGAATATTTATCTTTGTTTAGTTTATTCCAGGTTAGAATTTGTAAAAGAGAAAATTGATCAACCCTGATTAGTTATGCATTTTTGTTCTTTAAATTGAAGATTTACATCAAATATATGGTTACCATCCGGTGCAAGATGGTTGTTAAATCCGAGTTGGAAAAACTTGGAGTGCATTATACCTCCATTGATCTTGGAGAAGCTGAAGTAAAGGAGGAAATTCCACCGGAGAAGATCGAACTCCTGAGAATCGGCCTTAAGAAGCAAGGACTTGAATTAATGGATGATAAAAAAAGCATCCTTGTAGAGAAAATAAAAGCGGTGATCATTGAACTGGTCCATTATAATGATAAACAGCTCAAAATAAATCTTTCCGACTACCTTACAGAGAAGCTTAATCACA
>JBEKQA010000255.1:0-3686 GCA_049520195.1 Bacteroidales bacterium | reverse complement strand
TTTTTGTAATTCCCCATACTGATCTGGGTACCTGTCTCATAAAGTTTATTGCAGACATATTGAACGTACCATGTGTGGCCTCTGCACCAACCAAGGAGTTCTTTTATTACTCCATCCTCGACCTGACGAGAATTCTTAATAAACTGTGTTTTGATAAACTTTTCATAAGCTTTTTGCTCAATCTCAGCCAAATACATCATATCAGTACTCTGGTAGAATGGCTGTGCTGCATCCTGGAACATCCTCGTCAGGATGGTTCTGTTGCTACCAGAAAATATGAACCGGACATTACTTAGTGTCTGGATCATCCCCCTGGTCATGGCTTCAATATTCTTCTCAGGATAATTTCCTATTTGTTGAAATTCGTCAATGGCGATGACAATAGGAATTTTTTTAGCTCTTTCACGTAACATATCAAAGAGTTCCTCGAGGGTATTCCGTGCTTCTTTTTCATTTACGATCATGAATGAAACTGATGGAAACCCTGTAAGTTGGTCAATTGATAGTATAGGCCTTACGTATCGAAAGGAATGAAGAAATTCCTCCATTTTCTCACCAAAGGTCTTTTTCATTCTGAAAAGAGAGGTTGCCAGTTGATTAATCAATCCTTTCAAATTTTCAGTACTGTAAATGTCGAGGTAGATTGTTTCAAAGGCATTCTTTTTTTTCAGATCTTCAAAAGTATGCATGATCAACCCCGTTTTCCCCATTTTCCGAAGTGAAACAAGGGTGATATCACGGCCGTTTTGTAGCGCTTCGATGATGTTATTTGTTTCTTTTTCACGGTCACAAAAATACCGGTGTCCCTTATATTCTCTGATAATGAATGGATTCATAATTTTTTTAGCAAAAGTAATTAACATTTTGAATAAAACAAAATGTTTTAAACAAATTGTTTAAAACAAAATGATTTTAATTCGCCATGACGGATCATCTTCACACTATTCTCTTTGAATTTACTTTTGTACTTTGACCAACAAATAGAACACTGATGACACGGATCTATACTGATAATCGCGGATTTTCAGTTGCTATTATCTGATATTCACAGTCTTTTTTCAGAGTCGGGAAGCATCACATCCCTTAAAACGCATATATTTGGAATAATCGAATAGTGATCAGAAAACTCTGAATTCCGCCCATATCACCTCAGGAGCGTTTCAGGGATTTCACAACAAGAAGGCCGACAAGGCCCAACAGGATCAACCCTGAAATAACGAATGCCCAAACATTAATTACTCTTGACTCGACCGTCATAGAATAGTCTTCGAGCAGGAATGCCATTGGGAAGATTTCCCAGGAGACACGGTTGCCACTCAGCACAGAGGAATTTGTTGCGGTGATCAGTCCTGGCATTTCAGCCTCAATATGGAAATTCTCCATTCCGATTAGGTTTTCGAGGAATTTAAGTTTCCGGTTAAACCCACCGAATAACGGAGGCTGGATTTCTTTCAGGCGGTCGAAGTTGCCATTACCTGTCCATATGCGCATGGAATCTATAAGCACACCTGCATCTTTGAAGTTCCCTTTCGAAAGTGCGTTCCTGATGCTGTCCCGGAATTCAGGAACCTTTCTGGCATCCAAGCGTGGATCATTCAGTTTAAGAATCCCGTCGGCCAGGATCTTTTCCACTACGGCGGTTGCTGATTCAATGAGATAAGTCATCGTTTTATCTTCAGCCTCTTTACTTTTTATGCTGTCAGAAGGACGCTGAATGGGATGTTTACGGGTTAGCCAGAAAATTTCTTCCGGCGTTAAATATTTTTTATAATCAAGAGCAGTGAAGGGATTGGCCTTGGAGTAAATCTCTTTGTATTCAACATAAGAATAAAAGAACCCGAACCTTTTCCTGATATCAATAGAACGTACCAGTTGTCGGAACCAGCTTGTATCCTGGCCAATCTCAGTTTTCAGTTCATCGCAATTTTTGAATCGTTTCGTATAAAAAACGATGAACTTCTTTTTATCTGCAGTGTCCTTTCTCGATGTCATTTTCCAGGTTGTGTCGATAGGATATGGGAGCTCCTTTTTAAAGACATCCGACGAATCGCCGGAGATGGTGATAATACGTGTGAAACTCCCGTCGCTGTTCACGGTAGTCCTGATCGTGATCTCTCTGCACGAACTGAAGATCATGATCAAAATAGCCAGCCCTAAAACCAGGTGTCGTGTTTTCATTTTATTTTGTTTTGATCTAAACGTTTTTTTAATGATGAAGATAATAGTGATGGGCTTCCCTTTAAAGTGGATAAGAGTTTCTCAATTTCAGAAAAGGAAATCCCGGCATTGTTGATATCAATGGTTGACGTCAGTTGCAATGGATATGAACTGCGGAAATCAGTTTTGATCTCAGAGAAATGTTTTTCTAATCCGCTGATCTTTCTGATAACACCATACTGCTCGTATGCAAATAAAATCAAAATGGCCACCGCTGCTGCTGCAAGCATCCGCTGAAGGAACATCAGAACAACAGGTGTTCTCTGCGAGCTTTGCCTTATGGCAGACAAGATGTTATCTGTGAACTCACCAGGGTCTCTGAGCATCGGTTCCGAATGGCGGATGCGGTACAGAACCTCCCGGGCTTTCAAGGCATCCTGGTAAACCATTCTACATGAGGAGCAGGTATCAATATGCTGCCTGAGTTCATCATCTATCTTAATCTTCTCAAATATCATCCTTTCCAGGAGTGCAATGGCATCGCTGCATTTCATTTTATTGTCCTTTCTTTTTCAACTATCAATAGAAGCCGTTCCCTCACTTTCTTCCTTGCATGGTAGAGGTTGCTTTTCACTGAGGATTCATTCAATTCCATGATCGACTCTACCTCTTCCGATGACATTCCTTCAATATCCCTGAGGATGAAAACAAGCCTCTGTTTTTCAGGAAGCATATCTGCAATGCCTTTGATCATAATGGCCAGATCATGGTTGTCGGTCGGAACATCTGAATCATTCTGCAATAATGTTTCGAGACTCTGTAAGGCCATGTCGATAGAGATCATTGCGTGCCGTTTCAATGTCCGTAACCGGTCGGTCGAGGTGTTCACGAGGACCCGGTACATCCAGGGGATGAACGCCCTGGAGGGGTCAAATGAATCAATCTTCTGCCATAATTTAATGAAACTTTCCTGGACAGAATCTCTCGCTTCTTCTTCGTTACCGAGGATTCGGAATGCGAGCCGGTAAGCTGGTTGCTGATACATCTCCACCAGTTTTCTGAATGCAGGATGATCTCCATTCCTTATGCACGTAATGATTTCCTGAAGATTCTCCGGCATCATATTATTTGTTGCTTCTGATATATATACGGTGAAATTAAGAAAAAGTAAAATAACCAAGCGGTGAGTTGAATAATCAAAAATTCGAATATCCATTTCGATAAGTCATTAAACGAGGTGGTACACTTGTGAGTGGAATCACCAAGAATTACCACAGGAGAAGAATGGTCTGTTAAAATATATTCACTCTGTAAAATGGTTAGAAATGCAATAAAAATAACTGTGTATCAGGATTCGTTTCTGACATGTTTTCTTTTTATCCGGAAGATCAAAAAACATTCTTATCCTGAACTCAGGTAAAAAAATAGAAAAGGCCGTCTTTGTACTATTTTCTTTTTAAGGCAGCCTTTGCTGAAATAACTATTTGGCAAGCAATTATTTCATTTTCCTGAACCACATATACCAAGTC
>JBEKQA010000254.1:0-3745 GCA_049520195.1 Bacteroidales bacterium | reverse complement strand
GGTTCTCAAATGGTTTTAAATGTTGATTCATCCTTTAAATATATGACTTGCTCTACAATTTATACAGGTAATTGGTACTCAATAAATGATTCTTTATTTCTAAAGGTAAAGACAGTTCGTTGGAGGATAGATAGTTTAAATCAATATGGATTCCATGGTAAATGGCCAAATTTACCTGTAAAACCGATAGGGTTCAAGATTAAAGATAATCATTTGGACCAAACTCTACAGTTTGCAAATGGAAAAATAGGAATTGAAAGACTTAAATTAAACGTGCCATAAAAAGTCATCAAACAGTTTAGAGGGGCAGTTCACAGTCTTTTAAGATCGTGACTAGTGACGAGAAAAAAATGGTAAATTGGTTTGTTTGTTTTTTAGAAAACAGAAGACGTGGTATTATTCCAGATTCCTGGGATAGAGCAATAGCAAGAGATTTGTTTCTTTTGAAAAGGAGTAAGTAAATTATTATAAATTTAAGGCAACATCCTCTTAGACTATAAAGAATTTGTATTAAGATTCATCAAAAATAAAAATAATGAAAGCTCAACATTTTATTATTGGAGTTATTTTTAGTTCTCTTTTTTTGAACCTTACATCTCTTGGGCAGAATCCAAAAGAGATTTTGGAAAAATCATATGCAACGTGCAGGAATATTCAAAATGGACATTATACAATGACCCGGCATTGGAAGCCTGTAACGGGAAACGACACACTAATTTTATCCTATACTTGTTATTTTATGAAGCTGGAGGATGACTCTGTTTATCCTAAGGTATTCCATAATATAAGGTTTCTAAATGGGAAATGTGCAGAGGAGCGCTTGTTTACAGGCCAGGAATTTGTTTCTGCAAATCCTGGAGATTCCACAGCAATAATAGCTTCGCGGGGCAATTATTTATCTGAAGAGGTTCAAAGCTACGTCAAACAGGGATCATTTTATGAACCATTTATAAAAAAAACTATTTATCCTTTTTTTGATGATTCTTGCCACTTTGAAAAAGGATACACTTTCACTCTTCTTAGTGAAGAACAGGTTTCAACTATTTCATGCTATTACATTAAAGTAAACAAGAATACCGAGATACCTGAAGGACAGGAAGGCTTCAGACCATCGAAGAATGAATATTATTACTGGATTGATACGAATACTATGATACCAATCGCATATGCTGATCATTTTGTTTGGGAAAAGAATAAGCCCTCAATGGATCAATATGTAAAATCTACGCTTGATAAATATGAAATAAACAGCTCGGTCAATGACAGTATTTTTACATTAAACTCGATTCCATCATTTTACAAAGTAAAAACATTTACACCTTATCAACCGACTCCATTGCTTCCAAAAGATAGTGTTGCTCCACAATGGAGTTTGCATTCACTGAAGGGGGAAACAATTAATTTATCCGATTTAAAAGGCAAAGTTGTATTGGTTGATTTTTTCTATGAGGGCTGTGCTCCCTGCATGCTTGCACTGCCTAAGATTACATCACTTTATGAAAAATATAAAAGCAAAGGATTGGTGGTAATTGGTATTGATCCCGTTGATAAAAAAGAAGATGATCTGAAATCATTTCTTGCAAAAAGAGGTGTGACCTATGATGTTTTATTGGGAGGAAAAGATGTTGAAAGGGATTACCATCTTTCAGGTTATCCAACAGTTTACATAATAGATAAAAACGGGAAAATACTCTTTGATTTATCAGGTTATGGTGCCGGAGTGGAAAATGTTTTTGAAGATATTATCTTAAAAGCACTGTAATATCAAACTGACTCATTAAATTAAGCAACAATGAAAGGTAAATATTTTCTAAATCTTACGTTAATAGGATTCATGTTCCTTTTTACTCAATGCCTTGGAATATATGGGGTCAATACATTAAGCCATTTAAGCAATTCACAGATAATAAAAACCGCCCAAAAGTATAAAATTCAGCCAACTGATTTATATTTGTTAGATACATCTTACCAGGTGTACTTACAATCATTACCAAAAACTGATTCAAACTGTTTAAAAGATTCTTCAAGACGTTATCAGTGTCACATCAGGCATAATCATTTTCAACCCCTACAAATTATGTTCTTTGATAAGAATAATAATTTGGTTTCATATCATGTTAATTGTGACATAGCAGGGATCCCGAATCTAAAATGGAATTATTCAGGAAATTTTAATACATTTATTCCTAAATCAACGACATATTGTGACCCATTTGTAAAGTTTGGTTCACTCTCATCTTTTATTAAAATGCCTGATGAAAGGAATATTAATCTTAGCGATTTTAAAAAAAACGAATACAATGTTGTTGTCTTTTGGTGCAGATTCATGGGTAGGCAGTCAAAACGACTTGTAAAGTTTGTTTATTCGTATTTGAAGCCAAACAAAAATCACACTTATAATATTTTATTTGTAAACGTTGATAATTTTGGATTTTACAATTTTAATAAAAGTTGCAGTGTGGATCATAACTCCACGACAAATCGATAGTGTCGTAAATTATAAATAAATTGATATAATGCCTATCCGTAAGACCTCAGCTGACTACATCGACGAACTCCACCGATGAGTACAAGAACACAATTGACATCAACAATCTGCCCGGCGGGGTTTATTTTGTGCGGTTAACCAATGATAGGACGGTGGAGGTGGGGAAGTTCATTAAGCAATAACATCCCGGGAATTCATTACTTTGAATGAGGGGTCAATTTGAAGCGTAACTAGGGGGGCATTTTGAGCGGCTTTTCTAAATTATGACTTGGACTAACTAGAATTATTAGATTTCCAAGCTAACTATAACAAATTTAATTAGAGCATAGTAAAAACTATCATTAAAATAATTATGATTGCTATTATCTTTTAATACCTTTGATATAGATATCATAATGATAAACAGTTCCGAAAGCTGAAGTTTATCATATTAATGCTATATTAATAATATAAGGAGAAGCAATTGTAGTTTTCAATGGAAAGATTAAAGTTGGATGAATGGGTCCACGACTGAACTTGAATACAAGGCAATAAATTTTTTATCGGAGTACTTCAGAATAGAAAATAGGTCAGATGGCTTAATAACATCACAATACAATAAAAAACCAGGTTCATTGTATTATTTGTACATCATTAAGCTATTTTCTTGCCCGAAATTTTCCTTCATATACATGGAATTTCCGTAAATTGCAAGCGGCAAGTATAGAGAACTACTAAACAACTCAATAGATTGGTGTTTTTTTGACTAATAATAAAATATTGGATTATGGCAACAATTTTAAAATCTGACCAGAGAGAATTTCAGGAAAATCCTAATAAGATTGATAATTACAGAATATTCACAGATTTATCAAGAATGAAAAAGGGCCTAAATCCTGAAAACCTGAATTTTGACTTAAGACAATTAAATCCGGACCAATATTCTGCACCTTACCATTTCCATCGATATGCAGAGGAACTTTTTATGATTATCTCAGGCTTTGCAACATTGAGGACACCAAATGGATTAGAAATTGTAAAAAGTGGAGATTTGATATTTTTTGAGAAAGGGGAAACAGGAGCACATCAGTTGTATAATCATACGACTGAGAACTGTGTTTACTTGGATTTAAGGACTTATATTGGATATGATGTAGCTGAATATCCTGATTCAGATAAAATATTACTAGCCCCATCATTTGAGATTTTTAATAAAGATTCACAAGTAAGCTATTTCGCCGGAGAGAATAATATTAAAGATAAGTGGAACCAAATTGA
>JBEKQA010000253.1:0-3748 GCA_049520195.1 Bacteroidales bacterium | reverse complement strand
GAACAAGACTGTTCTTATCCTCCTCCCCTATAAAATCCACCTTCCGGTCAGTCAATTCCAATATAAATCTTTTAACGTAAAACGATTTAGTTTTCGTATCTTCATAAACAGCGGTAAATATTTTTTCAGGATTATACTTCTCTATAAGGATCATATCCTCATCAAAATGAGTGCTCAGATCGAACGATGTGAGCCGGTAGTGACCCGACTGCATGATCGTTGTGATCCGGTCTGACCCTGAGAATTCGCCAAGAAGTATTCCCCTCTCTTCAGAGTTAAGTCTTTTAACGGTATCATCGTACCATATCGACCTCGATCCCAGCGTCGAAATGCCTTCCTGTCGCTTTTCAATCTTTCTGACCGGGTATCGTGAGAGGATATTGCCAATAGAACCACGACCCTTGATGGCAATGGTACTGAAATCGAAATCGAAATTCAGCTTCTTCAGCCTTGGTTTAGGACGAAGTTCAACTCTTACAATTTCTGCTTCTCCATTGGGATTTGGGGTAAAATACAGTATCTTTGAGTCAGGTGTCCCCTTGGTAATAAAATACTCTTTATCCCTGGTCACGCCTATAACATTGAATCTCTTCACCATTACCTTACCATTCTTCCCATCCCTGTATATCATGTTATAGACAGTTCGCTCATCATTTTTATTAAAAATGGCGATGTGTTCGATTTCCTGTCCGACAAAAACCTTATCGCTTACCTTCGTGACGATAAAGGTCCCATTCTGCCTGAAAACAATGATTTCATCAATATCCGAGCATTCGCTCACAAACTCGTCTTTTCTGAGCGATGTGCCGGCAAAGCCTTCCTCCCTGTTCACATAAAGCCGCTGGGTGGCCGCTGCAACTTTCACAGCTTCAATGGTATCGAAATTCCTGATCTCCGTTTTACGGTCGCGACCCTTGCCATATTTCTTTTTGATCTGCCGGAAATATTCAATTGCATAATCGACAAGGTGTGCAAGATGATTCTCAACTTCTTCAATATTGACCTCTATATCCCGCATACTTTCATCGGCCTTATCGGAATTGAATTTCGAGATTCGTTCAATGGGAATTCTCCGCAACCGGTGCAGATCGTCATCGTTGATCGGTCGGATAAGTATGTGGACAAAGGGTTTAAATCCTTTGATTATCGCCCTATCGATATCCTCGGTTGTCTTACATTTCTTGATGCCCTCGTAGATCTCATTCTCTATAAATATCTTCTCCAGTGAGGCGAAATGCAACTGTTCCTTTAACTCATCCCGCCTGATCTCCAGTTCTCTCTTTAGTAAGTCGAGTGTCGAGGCAGTTGATATGCGCAAGATCTCACTCACCCCCATAAAACTGGGTTTCCCGTTAGAGATAACACAGGTATTCGGAGAAATTGAGACCTCACAATCCGTGAAGGCATAAAGGGCATCCATGGTAGTATCCGGTGAAACGCCGGGCATGAGTTGGATCAGGATCTCGACATTCTGAGAAGTATTATCATCGATCTTCTTGATCTTTATCTTTCCTTTATCATTGGCAGCCAGGATTGAATCGATGATCGTGTTGGTCGTAGTGCCGAAAGGGATCTCGGTGATGACCAGTGTCTTTTTATCAAGCTGACTGATCTTTGCGCGTGAACGTATCTTCCCCCCCCGCGTTCCGTCATTGTATTTTGAAACATCAACAAACCCACCTGTAAGAAAATCCGGATACAGCTCAAATTCTTTTCCCTGCAGAATCTTTATCGATGCATCTATCAGCTCATTGAAATTGTGAGGAAGTATCTTCGAAGCAAGTCCGACAGCAATACCTTCCCCTCCCTGTGCAAGAAGCAACGGAAACTTTGCAGGCAATGCGATTGGCTCCTTGTTTCTGCCATCATAGGAGGCTTTCCACAGGGTAGTCTTGGAATTGAATAAAACCTCGAGTGCAAATTTCGACAGTCTTGCCTCGATATAACGGGGTGCGGCTGCGTTGTCGCCTGTCAATACATTTCCCCAGTTTCCTTGGGTATCGATCAGAAGATCTTTCTGACCAAGCTGAACCAGCGCATCCCCGATGGAAGCATCTCCGTGCGGATGATACTTCATGGTATGACCTATGATATTGGCCACTTTATTGTACCTGCCATCATCCAGCTCCTTCATGGCATGAAGGATTCGCCGCTGAACGGGTTTTAATCCATCCATTACCTCAGGCACGGCGCGCTCAAGGATCACATAAGAGGCATAATCCAGGAACCAGTCTTTGTACATGGACGACAAATGGATTGATCCTCTCAATTCTCCCGATTCGAGTTCCGGATGATCGCCATTCCCGTTATTCCCGTTCAGTCCATTAGTTTCCAAATCCTCCATCAATCTCGTTTTAAGCTCTCGTTCATTTCACAAGTTTTGATATTCCCTTGAATTGTTCCGTTCCGGAATATCTCAGAAGTTCAAATAGTATCGATTCAACCGTAGTAATGATCGCACCTTCCTGTCGCATCCGTTCAATTGCCATCCGTTTGTCATTTTCATGACGGGATGAAACACAATCTTCTACAACAACAGGATGATAGCCATTCTGGATAAGATCAACCACCGTTTGCAGAATGCAGACGTGACTTTCAATACCGGCGATGATGATATTTTCCTTGCCTGAAACGGCGATGCCTTCCATTACCCGTGATTCATCACAGCAACTGAATGACATTTTCTCTATACGGGGATGGTTCCCCAAAACATTTACAACCGGTTCAATCGTAGGCCCCAATCCTTTGACATACTGTTCAGTAACTATAATGGGGATCCCTAAAATCTTAAGCCCATCGATCAACTTCGATACATTTTTTGTGAGATTTTCATTCTCAAAGATGAACGGGTACAATCGTTCCTGGATATCTATAATCAAAGCAGCTGTCCTGTCTTTTAAGATTCTCATAGCTAGAAATATTTAATAACCAAATCATTCATTGCCGGTATATCGATTTCAGAAGCTTTACTTTGAGTATATTAAGACGTTCTGTAACAGCAATGAATGATTCCCTTTCATTCTTTGTTACAAAGTTAGAATATTCGGCGATTACAGAGAAGCTTGTTAGTAACTTAAATTTTTCTAAATTTGCGGCTCAAACCTTGCACCTTGCATTTTGCACTTTGCATTTGAAAAGGGCCCCGTAGCTCAGCTGGATAGAGCAACAGCCTTCTAAGCTGTGGGTCGTGGGTTCGAATCCCGCCGGGGTCACTTAAATTTAATTTATAATCAGTTAGTTACAGTAAATGTGGCTAACTGTTTTTATTTTTATTCCCTTTGTTTTTTATGATTTTCTTGCAAGCATGTAAACCAGGATGTAAACCAGTTTACACATGAATGCTTCAATTTCAGTAGTCTGCTACAAATCTAAGACACTTTCCAATGGTGAGCACCCTTTGATGCTTCAAATATCAAAGCATGGGAAGCGAAAGTACCAGAGTTTAGGCATTTCCATTCATGCTGATAACTGGGATTTCCTTAAGAACAAACCTAAATCCAATTGTCCTGATGGTGAATACATTCAAAAGATCATTTCTGATAAAATCCTGGAGATACAGAAGCAGATACTTGAATATACTGCCAATGGAAAGGATTATACCCCGACAGGTTTGCTTAAAGGTAATATACTGGAGAATCCGGTCAAATTGACCACCTGATTCCGGAGCAAATTGACCACCTATAAACCGGTTACTTTTCGGTTGTTTTCCGGAGCAAACTGACCACCTCTTTTCCGGAGCAAATTGACC
>JBEKQA010000252.1:0-3753 GCA_049520195.1 Bacteroidales bacterium | reverse complement strand
ATATACCAAGTCAGCATATAAAGATTGGGGTCATCCTTTTTGGCTAATTCCTTCTGATCACCTGTGTATTTGGTGTAAGGGACAAGCACATCATCGCCAGCATGCCAGTCGGCAGGGGTAAGTATATTATTCTTATCTGCAGTCTGCAAAGCCAGAATTGTTCTTGTTATCTCATCAATATTCCTGCCAATATTCATTGGGTAATAGAACATAGCCCTGATTTTATTTTTGGGATCGATGATAAAAACTCCCCTGACATATTTGGAAGAGTTGGTATTTGGATGTATCATTCCATATTTTCTTGCAATGGAATGATCTTCATCGGCAACAAGAGGGAAACTAATCTTCTGAGGTTCCCTGTTTTTGTATGTAATAGAATCTATCGATTTTATCCACTGGTTATGGGTTTCCAGTTTGTCAGTAGATATAACAATAATATCGACATTCATTTTTTTAAAATCATCCTGAAGGGCAGCCAGTTCAAGAATCTCTGAGGAGCAAACCGGTGTAAAATCAGCCGGATGACTAAAAAGAACTTTCCATTTATCTCCACAATCCTTCGGGAAATTTATATTGCCATTTGTGGATTTAGCTGTGAATGACGGAGCATCATCGCCTAACAACGGTAAACTTGGGTTGGAATTCCCCTGAGTCCACGCTTGTGATACTGAGAAAACCAAAATAACCAAAATGATAATGTATCTTTTCATAGTAATTTATATTTAGATTGATTTAAAATTACGACAAAGATATACCCACTTTTTAACAATTCAATCAAATATTAAAAATAAATTTCCCTGGTCATTTAAACCTACACTTACAATACCTATTTTATGCCCTTAGTTTGGGGACGTCATAACACTGCTAAAATTACTTTTAAGGGAACCTCATTTTTATTTGTCTTCTCATCAAATTTCAAAACCCCCTCCTTATCGCTTTTGACGTGAATACTTTTGGTACAATTGTATATAGTATAAATGCTGCTGGGCTTCGAAACACGAAGAGTGTAAGAGACCGTGCCTTGATCTCCCGCTGAAGACTGTTTCCAGGAATATTCATCAGCATTCCATTTTCCCATTTCAAGCGAAAGTTGTGAAGTGGTCATGGCCATGAGTGAGTAATGATCATCTTTACCTTTAAAATACATCAACTTATTTTTCTCTGAATAAAAACCAAAGTCGCTTGCTGATCCTACTTTGAACTGTTTATCTGAAATAGAATAATGACCGTTTGTAAGCCTTATTCTTAGAGTATCTTTTCTGAAATTATAATTTAACTCTGTGCCAGATAATTTTACGGGAAGGTGAGGGTCCAGGTACAGCCGGTTATAACAGGGATTAATGCCATATATGGCTTTATAAAGTCCAACAATGGCGAGGCTGTTTCCCGAGAGGATATCGTTGCCCATGCCCTCCTGGGTTTTCCTGCTATATCGCTGGAATGCCAGTCCATCCTTTTCGTAACGCTCCAGGACATTTTCCACATATTTTAATGCCAGGTCCGGCTTGTAACTGGCATAAGCCTCAACGCCCAGGCTTCCCCAGGACAGAAAAATATCGCCGTTTTCATAGTTCGGGAACGGGAATTGCCAGTCATTCCCTTCTCCCTTAGCATATGGATAGATACATAGCGGCCAGAAGAAAAGGTTTTCCCTGCTGGTCTGTTCTTCGATTTTATCAAGTATGGTGTTGCGCCTGATGGTGTCATCACAGATACCATAGACGATGGCCATCAGGTTTACGGGAACAACCAGATTGTCGCCATGGGCAGAATGATCTTTATCAAGCCAGTGAACGTAACATTTATTTGTTTTGTCCCAGAAGCCACCCTCTTCTGTTGATTTGTTAAAATTTCTTTTAAGTCCGGCCCTAAAATGGGAATAATAGTTTGCTTTTCCGTAATCGTTTAACCGCTTTTCTACCTCCTCCCAAAGTGTCAAGGCATAATATAATTTAGCATTTACGAATGCATTTTCGTATGAGGCCCATATGATATCGATCCAGTCGCTGCCCCTTTTCTCAGATTCAGAACTGGTCATCATTTCAACTAAATGATTATCATTAGAATCTCTTTTGATCATATAATCAAGAGCATTTTCACACGCGATTTTGTGGCCTGAGACCCAAGTCAGATCACCCGTGATATTAAAAAGCTGGGCTACATTGGCAGCATAATCAGGATTTGAATCCATCAGATATCCCCATTGTGCTTCATAAAAGCCTTTCTTAGTCACCGTGCCAGGCATTGCATCCTCATCAAGATAAGCCCAGCGTGCCAGGACCCTGCCATCGGGTTGTATGGCATTATCACGATAAAAATCAAGGCAATCCTTGTAACCCTGATTATACGCATCATCATCGATCCCAATAGCAAACTGGGCTATGTACTGTTCATGTAAACAAATCGGTCCATATGGTGTATGCCAACTATTTCCTCCAAAATGCTTTTCATCAATGACGCCAATTCTTGCGATGGTATTCAGTAAATTGGTTACCTGTTTCCCGTCAATCCCAACAAACTTCCCCCTATTATAGACCTCATTATAATTTAACTCTGACAAGGTTATAGTCTGAACATATTTTCCAGCCGGAATCGTGAAAGAATCCCATACATCTGTTTTCCCCCTGATAAACCTGCTCCTTTTTTCAGCCTCATGACGGCAGTTTAATTCACTGTCAGAAACAGCAATATTAAAGATCAGATGGTCATCCGCTGAACGGGTGTATTTCATTGCCACTTTTTTCCCATTTGCTGAAACTGCAACCTTTAGAGCATCGCCTGTTGTACTATTCCAAAAGATGGAGGAATTAGAATGGACACCGTAGGTACAGAGTTTCTGATTGAAAAGATAAAACCAAGCCAATCCTCCAAATCCTGTAAAAGCACCATTCCAGGTGTCGGTACTTTTAAAGTTAAATGAGGGAAAGGCGCATTCTTCCGCAACCAAAGATTTTGGTAAAGTTCTTTCTATTTCAAATTTGATGTCATGGTCACTGAGGACGAATGTCCATTTTTCTATTACGACTGCCTCGTCATGACCATATACTATATTACTGATGGTTACTGTGTTATTGCCAATAACTATCACCGGGATGGATAAAAGCGCCAGGGTAGAGAATGTATTTGTTGAAGTTCTTATTGATGAAAAAATGCCGTCTTGTCCTTCAATGACGGATCGCCCGTTGATAGTCAGGTTTGATACAGCACATTTTTTATTATAATCGAGTGTGATCAGAATTTTACTGTTCCCAAAAGTGATTACTTTATCCTGCAAGTTGTTTTTAATGATAATATCCCCGGCATGACAAAATATCCCTGTGACCAGGATAATTAGAATTAAGCCAAATCGAGTGTATTTTAAATTCATGGGTTACTTTTAAATGCTTTAATGGCCTACAGTACGAGGGCGTTTCAAATGTAAGTGGTGTACCTTGGTTGGATAAGTCTGATTGACATTGGAATTCCCATCTTTCAAAGTCCTATCCATCCTCTAAACAGCTATTTTCTAACCTTTCCCCGCCAGATCAGCAATATCCTTAGATTCGAGCACCTTTTTATTCGGAACAAATAATACACAGTTAATCATAGCAAGTCCTAAATCTTTCAGGGTACCGAAGGAATTTGGAAATAAAGGATGAACTAAAGGATATAGCCAGGTAACATACTTATAGAATGACAGTGTATTTTTAAGCCCTTTCGTCGGTAGCATAAATGCAGGTCTGAATGCATATGTTGACTTGAAGGGCAGTTTTG
>JBEKQA010000251.1:0-3786 GCA_049520195.1 Bacteroidales bacterium | reverse complement strand
CAACAACCCCGGTTCTCATAGGGGATAAAGTACACCTTACCAATCTCGTTTACAACCTCCTTGATAATGCAAACAAATATTCTCCAAAAAAGCCCGTTATTATTGTAAGGACTGAAAATACTTCCAACGGAATCCTTTTGACCATTGAAGATAATGGCATCGGCATCAGCAAGGGAGAGCAAAAGAAGATATTCGATAAGCTTTACAGAGTCCCTACCGGAAACATTCAGGATGTGAGGGGATTTGGGCTGGGACTCAGTTATGTCAAGGCAATTGTTGAAGAACATCATGGAAGGATCAGCGTTGAGAGCGAAATTGACAAGGGGACAAAATTCAAGATCTTCCTGCCTTTTACAGAATAAATTATTGATATACTAGATACGAAGTGTAATGGAAAAAAATCAGGCTCGCATTCTTCTTGCAGAAGATGATCGCAATCTGGGTAATATCCTCAAGAATTTTCTTGAGTTAAAAGGATATACCACTACTTTATGCGTCAATGGTCATGAGGCAATCGAAACCTTCCAGAAGAAAGAATTTGATTTTTGTATTCTGGATATTATGATGCCCGTAAAAGATGGCTTTTCTGTTGCTAAAGAGATCCGTTCTTCGAATCCTAAAATCCCGATCATGTTCCTGACTGCTAAATCATTGCAGGAAGATAAGTTAAAAGGATTTGAAACCGGTGCCGACGACTATATGACCAAACCTTTCAGTATGGAGGAATTGCTGATGCGCCTGCAGGCAATCCTTCGCAGGACTGAAGATCCGAACCGGACTGCTGAGAACGAGAACATTTTCCAGATTGGCAGATATACCTTTGATTTCAATCGCCAGATCCTGACGATTAAAGGGAAAGAGCAGAAACTCACCTCAAAAGAAGCCGGACTGCTTCGCATGCTCCGGATTAGTGCGAACGAAGTGCTCGAGCGCAGTACCGCCCTTAACAAGATCTGGAGCGATGACAGCTATTTCAATGCCCGCAGTATGGATGTTTATATTGTCAAACTCAGAAAGTATCTTAAAGAAGACCCCTCAGTTGAATTAATAAATGTTCATGGGATCGGGTTCAAACTGGTCATGAACAAATAAGCAAATGGCAAAGCTTTATATTGTACCGACGCCCATCGGTAATCTTGAAGATATTACCTTCCGGGCCATCAGAATCCTGAAGGAAGTCGATCTGGTGCTGGCGGAAGATACACGAAAAACCCAGATCTTGCTGAAACATTATGACATTGAGAATAAATTATCGTCTCATCATGCCTTCAATGAACACAAATCGGTTTTTTCAGTTATTGAAAAACTTAAGGGAGGCTGTAATATCGCACTGGTAAGTGACGCCGGAACACCCGGTATCTCCGACCCCGGGTTTCTTTTGGTTAGGGAGTGCCTGAAAGAAAATATCACGGTTGAATGCCTGCCCGGCCCTACAGCATTAATTCCTGCACTTGTTAACTCTGGCCTTCCCTGTGATCGTTTTATTTTTGAAGGGTTTCTTCCCCATAAAAAAGGACGGCAGACCAGGCTATCGAAACTGGCTGAAGAAGAGATTACTATGGTATTTTATGAATCCCCGCATCGTCTGGCAAAGACATTGGAACAATTTTCAGGTCTCTTCGGTCCTGGCCGATTTGCTTCTGTATCCCGTGAGCTATCCAAGATCTATGAAAAGAATTCAAGAGGTACCCTTGAAGATCTTGAAAAATATTTCAGAGATAAAACCGTGAAAGGCGAGATTGTCATCGTAGTTGAAGGAAAGAAGTAGAGAGATTTTTAATTTTTTCGTTTATGTGTGGACGTTATTCTTTTATTCTTGAAGATGAAATGATCAGGGAAAGGTTTGGCGTCACAGTCAGAAGTGCGATCTACAAAGCCCGTTACAACTGCGCCCCGACACAGAAACTTGCTGTCATCTCAAATGAAAACCCGGATGAGCTTAGCCTGTATCGCTGGGGACTCATTCCATTTTGGGCTAAAGACCTCACTATCGGTAACAAACTCTTTAATGCCAAGTCGGAAACCATCCTTGAAAAGCCATCTTTTAAAGATGCCTTCAAAAGTAAAAGATGCCTGGTACTCAGCGATGGTTTTTTTGAATGGAAAAAAGATGGCCTGAAGACACCCTACCGCATTACACGAAAGGATGGTGTCGCCTTCGCTATGGCTGGTATCTGGGATAAATGGATTGATCAGGAAGGCGAAGAAATCCATTCATTCGCCATTCTTACTACTTCACCAAATTCCCTGTTGGCAAAAATTCATGACCGAATGCCGGTTATCCTTGACAGAAAGACGGAAAAAAGTTGGATAGGAAAATTAACACAGGAAGAATTGCTCGAAATGATGAAGCCCTGCGATTCTTCTTCTCTTCTTGCTTACCCTGTATCCTCACTGGTGAATTCTTCCCGGAATGACTCTTCTGAGATTCTGATACCCGCAGGAGATGAACTCAGTTAATCTATCATAAGATTACAGCCCCTTAGATCACTGAAATCATATCTTCCAAGCACTTCAAAAGTACCGTCACTGTTTATTCTTCCCAAATCCTGTAAAGCGAGAAATGAACAGGAGTTGAAATTGGCAAGGTCAATGACGTTTATCCCCCCGGTTTTACCATCAGGAATAAAACTGAGAGGGTCATTTGTATCACGTATCAGTACTTTCATCCAGGGGGGCGTTCTGAAATATCCTTTTTCTCTGGCATACGCCTGGGATAGCAACTCGGTCATGCCATACTCCGAATGTATTTGTCTGCATCGGAACCGTTCTGAGAGATTAGCATGTAATTCCTCCCGGACCATCTCTTTTCTTTTCCCCTTCATTCCGCCAGTTTCCATAATGATTGTGCTGGTTAGTTTAAGTGGAAATTTTCCAGCAAAATCGAGAAGGGCATAACTCAATCCGATAAGCAGTGCTCTTTCATGGGATGATTCATGTCGCTGAAGCAGATTCGCCAAGAGTTCCATTCGATCAAGATAAAAGCCGGAATCCTTTGATTTACTCTTCATTATCCATCTACTGATCATGTAGATCAGGGAGGAATCTGGATTTTGCTGCGGAGTTGGGGTCAGGGCGAATACGGTATAATCTTCAAGAGGCCCATAAAAGCCTTCAAATCCTCTTATCAGAGATTCATCATAGACAGCAAGATTGAGAATTTTGTGGCGGCTTCTTTCGGTACCGGTAGTCCCGCTGCTTAGGAATACTTTTTCGGGGATTGAGTTTCCTGAGACAACAGATTGAGTTTTAAAAAACGATACCGGAAGAAAAGGAACTTGCAAATAATGCTCTAAGGTTTGCGGAACAATGTTCAATGAATCCACATATCGCCTGAAGATACTATTTCCCTGGTACTGGTGTTGAAAAATATCCAGGGCAAGCACATTAAATGTATTCTCATCCAATTCTCCGAAAATCCGATCTTTAAACTCCATTTTTCTTTTATTGATCTTAGCCTGACTGAAAAAATTGTACTTTTATAGCCTGAATTAAAATTGAACTCCTATTGTTGCAAAGGTACAGTTTTGGGAGTTTCCTCTTTTGAACAGCATCGAACATGAAAAAACAACTTTTCTTTTTCTTTGCTCTCTTTATCGGTGTATTTTCTATGATCTTCAACGGGTGTATGAAGAAGCAGAATTACTCTGACATTCCGCAAATTTCGTTTGTCAGCATGGAATTACTTGTTGATACAGCCCAGATTGTCAGATCAGGTATTTTGACAATTTCTTATCAGGATGGCAATGGAGATATCGGACTGAGCGCAGCTGACACATTTCCACC
>JBEKQA010000250.1:0-3836 GCA_049520195.1 Bacteroidales bacterium | reverse complement strand
GATTACAACAATGAACACCCGCATGACAGCTTAGGGAATATGAGCCCAATTGAATTTATGAAAAATAAAAATCAAATGAAAATTGCCTAATTTTACATTGTAGGAAAAACGGGGTACTTACAGTTTCGATCCATCTTCATTAATTAAAGGCCTCTATTATTTTCTGTAACCGGAACTGTTGTTGTTATTTTTGACTTTATTAAAGCTTTTGATTGTGGTTATGCATCTAAAGACGGCAGATAACTTCAAATTTTGCTATTGTGGTTATTCGTTATCAAGTCCTGATGTAACTATTCACATTGTATCCAAAAGTATATAATTCCCTTCAATATGTCAAGGAAAAACTATTGGAATGGATTAACCATTAATAAAATCAACCTCCTTCAATTAGTGACGGTATCGTCATATCAGGATTTTTAATTTGTACTTCAGGCTCGATATTCACTGACCGAAATAGTCGTGGCTTGATTTTGAGTAGCTCATCCCAGATTTTCCTCTTCTTCTTTCGCTTGGAATAGCTCTCGAATGTCATTATATACTTACGCATTTTCCTTCATCTCCTTTACAATTTCCGGGATGTTCAAAATGTCCTCATAAGGATAAAGATCTCGGTTCTGGTAGCGCACTGCTTTACATTTTTTACGGAGAAGTCGGTACAGTGTGCTTTCGGGAAAACGATTCTTGACCTGGGCGTGGATACTGGCGAAATCGATAAAGATGTTGGATTGTTCTCCTTCAGTTTCTGCTTTTTGATAATACAAAATCATATTTTGATGTGATTCTTTTCGAGTATATATTTACTTTTCAAAATGATTTTTTCATGTTTCAGGGGGAGATCTAAATGGGAAAAGTCACAGATGTTATTCATTGACAAGTTTTTGGGGAGATTAATTAAGAAGAAAGTGAAAAGGTTGAGTCAAATGCGTATGTTAATATTTATCTATAAGTAAGTAAACGCAAGGAAAAATGATACAATTCATTCCAAGTTTGATGAGATTGAGCAGGCTGCTACCCCGACCATGATTACTTAAAATTCTTCGTTCTAGCACCCGATCAAGTCATGCAAGTACCCAATATCAACTTATGAAAGGTCGTCTTTTGCGGAGAGGCGCATCAATATTCAGTACCGGGATATTGCTTTATATCAAGAATCTTAGTCGGACATTTTACACGAATAACGTAAATCCAAAATCTTTGGCTATTGGAATTGTGTCTATCACCGAATCGTAAATCTGTTGTAAATACTGAAACGGGTCATCATCTTTAAACATATAAAATGTTGCTAGAAAAACCAGATCAATTAATAATCCCATGGTATAGCCAACTTCTTTCTTGAAACCAAAAATCCCACGTGATCCACTTACTTCTAATAATTTATGCCCAAACGCGTCATCCTCGAATAAACTACATGCCGAAAAATATAAAACATTCGGAAAATTCGAAAATCCTTCATTAAAAATATCAATTAGGTCATCTTTGGTAATCAACCCCATTGGCAGATCAAACCCTTTATTTGATCCGTGGCAACTCACATAAAAAACTGAAGTGCCCCAAGTCTGTGGATTCTGCCATACTAAACCTTCAGGCCATTTTAGATAATACTTTAGTTGATCTTTTGTTTCAAAATTTCGGTATCCACATCTAATAAATTCACCAGTCAAAGCCGGTAAATTTTCAACGAATGGCTTACAGGAACGTCTACCATAAACATTGAAATCCCAGTATCCTTCAAAACATAATAAGCCGCCCACGAATGTTCCGAGATACTCAGCAGCCACGCGGTCGTTTTCTTCTTTATTTTGTAAAGCTTGAAGGTCTGTATACTTTTCATATTTTGTTATCATAAGATTGAAGGATTTTACTTCTATATATTGATTTATGAAAGTGAAAAATCAGAAAGTGAGGAGGATTTTTATTCAGATAGATCAAAATATTTCGGTTGCTGCGGTGATAAGATTTGGGTTTATTTGGATTATTCGGATCAAACATGATCTGTCAGTCTGCTGAGGACTATTCCCCTAAATACAACCGAAAAAGGGTGTTGGAAATGTCTAATCCAACAATTTTCTTCTCAGAGACCTGATGACATATTTTGAAAAATATTTGTCAAACAAATCTTCTGGAATTTCTGTCATTTCAGTACGTGTTCCTTTCTCGATTAACGTAATCACTGGATAATTTTTAATCATATCCTTTAGTTGATTCACAACCCTGACTGAAAAATCGAGGGACATTTCTTTTTCAAACCCTGAGGCAATTTTCATACGATTACCATTATCAAAGGTCTTTGTAACTGAAAACTTCATAAATCTAAACATAATATAAAGATTATTTTTTGGGAGCACTTGCTCCTTTATCTTATAGTTTAGAAAAAAGAAAAAGACTAAAAAATCTTCAGTGTTTAATTTGCACCTTATAACATGATAAAATAATTTGAATAAATGAACCATCCTGCATCAGTCAGAAATACAGTGGGGACTTTGGATATAACTATTTCAAATCTTCTAAAAACTTTTTGGAAAAATTATTATATAAGGCACCATTTGACACCACATTCAACATGATGTCAATGGGTACAAAAAAATAATTAAAACCTTTTTGGATCTGGAGTTTATAAGATAAACTTGCTGCAGAAGTGCAGATAAAAAATAATCTAAAATATTATGGAGAAGAAAATATTAACACAAGAGGAAATCAATAAAGAAAACCATGAATTCTACGACCCTGAATTTCATGATGAAGCTGAATGGGATAGATGTCAACAAAGAGATCAGGAGATAATGGACTTAGAAATTGAAATGATGCGATTTAGCTTCGTGTTTCGTTTTTTAGAAATAAAGGCGGGGAAAGAATTGGATTTTGACAGAGAATTCTATAAATACGAACATGGAAATTATCCGGGCTTCCCAGATGTGTATGAAGAGCGGGAAGCACTTGAGGAGAAAAGATTATTTGCGGATGACTATAATAATGAATGCATGAAAGAAGAAACCCAGATAACGGTGAATAGAGGGAACAATCAAAAAGTAAAGGATAGTATTCTTGAATTGTTAAATCAGTATATGATAAACTATATTTCATTTGATGTGGTTGACGATTTTGAATGTTACTTGGATGAAATAAAGTTTACTGAAACTCTATTTACAGATGATTTATTGACACAGATTGAAAAGTTCTATTATAGGGAGATTACAGAATTCAAGAAAAATGAAGAAATATGTTTCGCCCAAGATACTATTGAATATGGTGAAAGTGGAAAAAGGGTTAAAAAATAAAATATTGGGGAATACTCAATTCAAATTCTCAACTTCCTCAACAAAATCAGCCACTTTCACGAAGTCTTTTATCAATAAAAAGTTAGATATTTCGTCAGAGTAGTCTACGAAGACAAGTGTAAAGTGCAAGTTAATTTGCACTTTGCACTTTATGTTTATTTTTCCCATATACCTGAATGGGTAAATTCTTTGGTTATTTCATACCTCTTTTTTCGGACTGAGTCTTTTAAACCAGTTTTTAATCTTTGAAAGGATATTGTACTTCTGAATAAGTTCTTTTCCAACCAGGGCAGCACCGACCCAGAAGATATTCGTTGCAACAAGAAGAATTGGGTAGGCAATAGCATATTGGGTTACCGTAAATTTGAAGAAAGGCAAGATGAAGATCATTGCCCAGATGACCCACGAAAATATGATTAAAGAAATGCCAAGAATCCGCGTATATTTGTGTTTCATGAAAACTCAATAATCATGATTTCCGGGTTTGATTTTATGAGGATTTGGTGAAAGCTGGTTTTATTTCTTCTGAAGAAAGCATTCCATGGGTGAGTGGTATTGGAT
>JBEKQA010000249.1:0-3840 GCA_049520195.1 Bacteroidales bacterium | reverse complement strand
GGAAGCCTATATTCTGAAAGGGGATATCTTATCAGATCAACAATATATCCATGAAGCTATTGCACAGTACAAAAAAGCAATAGCAATCAGTCCTGATTTCTCACCATCTATATATTATATTACTGCTAATCTGGAATTGATGAATGGTATGTACCTTGATGCCCGGAGCGATTATGTGAAATTTCTCAGCTATTCTGATCAGCCAAAAGAAAAACAGGAAAAGGCGAGCAAGGGTATAAAATCCTGTGATTTCGGGATCAATTCTATGGCCCATCCTGTTCCGTTCAAGCCTGTAAATATGGGAGATAGCATCAACTCCCCTTATGATGATTACATGAATGCTGTGACAGCGGATGAACAGGAGCTATTTCTGACACGCAAATTACCAAGAACCCATCCGGCAGATAAAGAGGCTACGGAATTTAATGAAGACTTTTATGAAGCAAAAAAGGTCGATAGTGTCTGGAGGAAGGCATATAACCTAGGGCCACCTATAAATACAGAAGAAAATGAAGGAGCTCTTTGCATTTCTGCTGACGGGAAATATATCTTTTTTGCGGCCTGTAACCGGCCTGATGGTTATGGGAGCTGTGACCTTTACTGGTCAAGAAGAACCGGTGATGAGTGGTCCACGCCTGAAAACATGGGTCCGGTCGTAAATTCCATTTCATGGGATTCACAACCTTCATTTTCTTCGGACGGAAAAACACTCTATTTTGCAAGCAACAGAGAGGGTGGAAAAGGCCGTTCGGATATCTGGAAAACTGAACTTCAGCCGGATGGTTCATGGAGTATTCCTGTTAATCTTGGAGATTCAATCAACACAAAGTTTGAAGATATGGCCCCATTCATTCACCCGGATAACCGTACGTTATATTTTGCTTCAAGGGGACATCAGGGAATGGGAGGTTTTGATCTGTTCGTTTCAAGGATGGATGAAAAAGGGAACTGGTCGTCTCCGGTTGACCTGGCTTATCCCATCAATACATATGCCGATGAAGTTAATCTTGTTGTCAACGCAAAAGGTGATGTTGCTTATATTTCAAGTGATAAATTGGGCGGAAAAGGAGGAATGGATATCTATTCCTTTAAGTTATATAAAGAAGCACAGCCAATAATGGTTACCTATTTTAAAGGAATTGTCTTTGACAAGGATTCTAAAAAACACCTGGAAGCTAAATTCGATCTCATTGACCTCGCTTCGGGGAAAGTGGTCTCCAGTTCTTCCTCCGACCCCTTAACGGGAGAGTTTCTGCTTTCCCTTCCGACAGAGAAAAACTATGGATTGAATGTATCCAAAGAGGGTTATCTCTTTTACTCTGATCATTTTGAATTAAAGAGTGAAAATTCAAAAGCCAAACCTTTCATTTACAATGTTCCGTTAGAGCCTATCCGTGTAGGACAAACTGTGATTCTTAAAAATATCTTCTTTGATACCGATAAATATGACTTTAAAGAGGAATCCATCAGTGAACTGACAAGACTCATCCAGCTATTGAAAAATAATCCACAGATCCACATCGAGATCAGTGGGCATACGGATAATCATGGTTCCGCAGATCATAATATTGTGCTTTCCAGGAACAGGGCGCAAGCAGTTTATAATTACCTGGTTGCAAATGGGATTGCAAAGGAAAGACTAAATTACGCCGGTTATGGAATGACCCGCCCCATCGATACCAATGACACTGAACAAGGCAGGGCCAACAACAGGCGAACAGAGTTTAGTGTAGTGGAGAAGTAGCTGACAATCATCGGTTATATCCAATAAATAGTATATTTTTTTGTTTCTCTGGTACTTAATGAATACCTTTGCACCCCTGAATTTTCAGAAAAGGAATAGAATGATCAACATAACACTACCCGATAATACCGTCAGGCAGTATCCTGAAGGCACCACCGGGATGGAAATAGCCAAAAGCATCAGCGAAGGACTTGCACGAAATGTCCTTTCTGTAATGGTGAATAATGAGGTTTGGGATGCGACCCGCCCGATAAAAACTGATGCAAAGGTTAAATTGCTTACATGGAGTGATGAAGAAGGGAAAGCAACTTTCTGGCATTCTTCGGCTCATTTGATGGCTGAAGCTACTGAATTGCTATATCCGGGAAGTAAATTTGGCATAGGGCCTCATATAGAAAGCGGGTTCTATTACGATATAGATTTTGGAGATAAATCTATCTCTTCTGAGGATTTCCCGAAGATTGAAGCCAAAATGCTGGAGCTTGCAAAAGAGAACCAGATATTCATCAGGAGCGAAGTTCCAAAAGCAGAAGCCATTGATTACTTTACGAAGAAAAATGATGAGTATAAGCTTGAACTGCTGCAGGATCTGGAAGATGGACAAATTACTTTTTATAAATCCGGCTATTTTACCGATCTGTGCCGGGGGCCGCATTTACCTGATACATCCCAAATAAAAGCTGTCAAATTACTTAATACTGCAGGTGCGTACTGGAGAGGTGACGAAAAAAGGAAGCAGCTTACACGCATTTATGGCATCACATTCCCGAAACAAAAAGAACTTACAGAATATCTTGCCCTCCTTGAAGAAGCAAAAAAACGCGATCACAGAAAGATAGGTAAGGAAATGGAACTCTTTACCTTCTCAACCAGAGTAGGGTTGGGACTGCCTTTATGGCTTCCAAAAGGAGCATTGCTTAGAGAACGCCTTGAAATGTTCCTAAAAAAAGTTCAGAAGAAAGCCGGGTATCAGCAGGTGATTTGTCCTCATATCGGAACTGTAGAATTATATAAGATATCAGGCCATTTTCAGAAATATGGCGAAAGCTCTTTCCGGCCAATCACTACACCCGTTCCTGGAGAAGAGTTCTTCCTGAAACCCATGAATTGCCCGCATCATTGCGAAATATATAGTTCCAAACCCAGATCATACAAAGATCTGCCTGTCAGGATTGCTGAATTCGGAACCGTTTACCGTTATGAGCAAAGTGGCGAACTCCACGGCTTAACGCGTGTCCGTGGATTCACACAGGATGACGCTCATATCTTCTGCACTCCGGAACAGGTTAAAGATGAGTTCAAAGGTGTGATCGACATAGTCATGTTAATCTTCAAAGCACTTGATTTTAAAGATTTTATAACCCAGATATCATTCCGCGACAAGGAAAATAAAGAGAAATACATTGGGAGTGATGAGAACTGGGAAAAAGCTGAAAAAGCCATCCTTGAAGTCGCACAGGAACGGAATCTGAACTATGTGATTGTCCCCGGGGAAGCTGCGTTCTACGGCCCGAAGATGGATTTCATGGTCAAAGATGCCTTGGGGAGAAAATGGCAATTGGGAACTATCCAGGTGGATTATAATCTTCCTGAAAGATTTGAACTTGAGTATAACGGAAGTGATAACCAGAAACATCGTCCGGTCATGATCCACCGTGCACCATTCGGTTCAATGGAACGGTTCGTGGCTGTATTGATCGAACACACTGCCGGTAAGTTCCCCTTATGGCTGACTCCTGACCAGGCTATCATACTACCAATCAGTGAAAAATATCAGAATTATGCAGAAAAAGTTTTACAATTACTGAATAATTCCGATATTCGCGCCCAAATTGATGACAGGAATGAGAAGGCAGGCAAGAAGATCAGGGATGCTGAATTAGCAAAGATCCCATACATGCTTGTAGTAGGAGAGAGGGAAGAACTTGAAGGAACTGTTTCAGTAAGAAAGCACGGTCAGGGAGATCTTGGCCCTAAGAAACTGGAAGAGTTCATTCAGTTTATTACAGATGAAGTGTCAAAAGAACTTGGAGAGATTTATTAAATAGAAAAAAATAATTAGTCACTAATTAAAACCAGGAGGATAAACCATAGAA
>JBEKQA010000248.1:0-3898 GCA_049520195.1 Bacteroidales bacterium | reverse complement strand
CCAGAACCCGGATGGAATCTTCTTTGCTTATTTTACCCAACAGCTCATTAAACCCTGTGAAGAATGCCGAGTTCAGTGCATTCATTGCCTCCGGCCGTGTAATTGTGACCAATGCTACGCCATCCGAAATTTCGACTTTCAGATTTTTATATTCCATCATGATCCTTGTATTTATGTTAATTTTTCTAACTGGCAAGTAAAGTAATCTCCAGTTTATCCTACGAAAATAATATTAAATTGATATATCTAATTATTTTGTTAGTTAATTTTTGTTAAGGCACTATCGTTAGGTGACAGAGTGACAGAGTAACAGAGTGACAGAGTAATAGAGTAACAGAGTAACAGAGTGACAGAGTAACAGAGTGACAGAGGGACAGAGGGGGGGGCGAAGAGGTGACATGTGACTCGGAATAATCGTTACGTGTAACGCGTAACGCGAAGAGGCGAAATTGAGAAATAGCGAAATGGAGAAACCCTCTGGCTAAGGGAGTTTGAATCTGGATTTCATAATTCCTGCCTGTAGGCATGCAGGCTATACTTCAGGGAGGGGAAACAGTGCTAAAATATCACCTTTTATACATTTCAACTATTAAAAAAACACAAATTTGAACAAATCTGAAGAATGCAGTTCATTGAAAAAGTGAGTGATAACAATAAGCATCTTTGGATTTATTCGTTTTTTTGGGAAAAACATCACAACTGAGGTTATAATATATTCTGATACTTATATGTGATCATTTATTTTTAATAATATGTAAAATATAACGTAGTTATACTATAAATTTTTAGTATGGTTACTCTTGCGACTGACCTTAATTTAGTTTAACATTGCTTTCATATTTTATTGCTACATATTTATTATTCATTACTTATTTAATAATTTAATAGATTTTAAGATTATCTCTTAAACTATCTACATGTTTATTTGACTTAATTTCTAATAAAGTCAAGTAACATGAGAAGTTTATTTTAAAAATAGTTTTATATTATTAACGCATATTAATAACAATAATATTACTTTATATCTGAGAATTAATCATCTTATCATATAATATAAGTAAAATTCTTAAAGTTTAACATATTTTTTAGGAATACATAAGTTGCTGTAAATGTGAGATTAACCGGTTTTGAGAAAAACCGGTTTATAATAATTATATGGACCCAATGCTTATTAATCATTAACTAAACTTTTGACAACCATGAGAAAATTTCTAATGTTGTTTGCAACCGTTCTGCTCATCTTCATCATGCCGAGTTGCAAGAAAGATCAACCCTCAAACTCTTCATTGAGTACTTACGATGTTCAATTCGACATTAATTCAGTAACACAGAATGGCACCTTTAAATCGACAGCGACTGATACGATCATATGCGATACCGGATTGTTAGCGAGCTATGTCGTTTACAAAATGGACGGTGGTCCGTTTGATACCATTCCAGTGTTCTATATCGGAAATACACCGTGGACCAATACCATCAAGTTAACAGCCGGTCCACATGTCCTTGACGAATTCATAGTATATTCGGATAACAACACACCTGGTAAAGGCGACGATATCGTTATATGGGCAACCCCGCATACCGGTAGTGCATGGGCTGGATATGTTACTACCCCCTTGGACCAAACATTTACTGTCGTAACTGACAAGAAAAATTCGATCAAAATGGATGTCGTATGCTTCCAACCATCGGCATTTTCTAAATTTGGGTTTACCTATTTCAGTTTGAACCAGATTACTATCAGACAACAATGGTTCTTTGGAGATTTCTGTATCAAGGACGCAAGCCAGTACAGCGGATCAGACTACACTCATCAGCCAAACTGGGTAAGTTCCGGATACATCGATGCTCCCGCAATCTTCAGAATAGACGTTCTGCGTAATGGTGTATTACAGAACAGCTTCACCAACGACGACGCTGCACACCAATACGGGAATAAAGTTTCTGTGACGTACGGTGATATCATGAACCAGGTTGATCCATTCACGTTCAACCTATACATACTTGTTCGTCAGGGAACAGCTTTCAATTTTGTACTCTTCAATACATGGACATTTAACGACATAAGCAATATTCCGAAGGGCAGCGATAATGTAACAGATTTTGTCCTGGGAAGCTGTTATGATCCGAGCAATCCCCCACAGCTTATACTCGCACCTTACATAAATCTACCGCCAACTGCGACGTATACAATAACATATAATGGTAGTTATACCTATGCACCTGGAAGCTTGGGGGAATATGTCGATGCTACTCTAACTAATGTACCCACAGGATATGTGTTCGGTAATGGAACATATGCTTCTGACTGTGCAGACCATCAGACTCTTATCTATATTGGTCAATCCTATAATATGAATGTGTATTCATCGTTGTACCCATCGTTGCTTCCTTCATTTGCTCAGAGTCAGGCAGGTAAATGGTCCAAGATCAATTGGGTATTCAACCATCTCAATTATTTTAGTGGTTACCATTGGTATGACCTACAACAGCTCATTTGGTTATATGATGAGGACACATGGAATGGATTAGCAGATGGCGGTGTGCCTAATCTGACAGCCATGGCCACAACTATGAAACAACAGGCTGACGAATATGGAGCAAACTATGTACCGTCTCCTGGTGGATATGCAGCTATCATATTCATAGAGGTAAATACTCCACCAGATACTCCACTTATTCAGACTATGCTTATACAATACGATCCATGATAATGATCGTTACGATAAAAGAGGGTGTCCCAAAAGGGCACCTTCTTTTTTTCTACCTCAGGCAGGTAGCGAGATAGCGAAATGGCGAAATGGCGAAACCCTCCGGCCAGGTGAGATCATCTATTTGGATGCATTTTAAATTACATGTTGAACTTGATTTGTTATGTAATTTTTATTATATTTGCAGAGTATTTAAACACATCATTTATGGCGGTATCTTATAATAATGCGATAACCAGCACTTACTCCGGCAAAGTGGGAGATATTATTCTCAGGAATTATAACGGGAAGTCAGTAATGGCCAAGCGGCCTGACTGCTCGAAGGTGGTGAAGAGCGCAAGGCAACTGGAATTTATAAATAAGTTTGCCAAGGCAGTGAAGTATGGACTGTTTGTCAAGGATGATCCCGCACTCTGCGAATATTACAAGAAAAAAAGGCCAGACCTGAGTCCTTATCATGCAGCTATCTCCGATTTTATGACGAGACCGGTTATAGAACGTGTCGATGTGAGTGAATATCAAGGACATCCGGGGAATGTAGTAACTGTTTCGGCCTGGGATAAGTGGAACATCGATGGCGTTGGCGTGGTGATCTTCAATGTTTTAGGAGAAGTCATTGAGTTTGGAGAGGCAGTTCCGAAAGAGTTTTCGGGAAACATGGAATGGGAGTATAAAGCTACAAAGGACAATCTTGATTTTTATGGAGGTAAAGTGATTGTAAGTGTTAGAGATAAACCTGGAAATGTTGTTCAAAGCACCGTTGATTTTAATGGCTCTTCGTGACTCCTGACTCACCCACCCCACCCCCAGCCCCTCCCCCAGGAGGGAGGGGAGTATTGGGAGGTGAAATTCAAAGTTAATTTCTTTAAAAGCGGAAGTTCCAACATGGAAGAGGTATGTCTATGCGGGAAATTTTTGTTTTAGAGCTGTCTGTTTTTTCCGATTTTTCCCAGCTTTTGGTGGTTTTGGGTGAGTCAAATAATGATTATTTGATGATTGACCTCTAGGTATACTCTGACTATTGTCAATACGAATGAAGATCGAATGAAGAACGAAGGAATACTATGGTTTGGATGAAGGAATGGGGAAGGATCGGTATAGGAAAAGGATAAGAATATCGAATATTGATCACCGAATTTCGAAATGGGAATTGAGCGGAATTTGCAATTCCGCTAAGCACTAGTAAA
>JBEKQA010000247.1:0-3925 GCA_049520195.1 Bacteroidales bacterium | reverse complement strand
ACTCCGTTTCA
This sequence comes from Bacteroidales bacterium, assembly GCA_049520195.1. Lineage (GTDB taxonomy): Bacteria > Bacteroidota > Bacteroidia > Bacteroidales > FEN-979 > FEN-979. Next base: position 3,914 of record JBEKQA010000247.1, on the reverse strand, counting down.
TTAATGACCGGAATAGCGATGTATAGCGTAATTGCTTAAATTTTATTCAATACCTGAATAGTATTTGATAAATTGTACCCGTTCATAATCTGCAGGATTATCAATCTGACGCAGGCTCATCTTCCCGATGATCTCGGAAACGGAAGAAAACCCGTGACGTTTAAGATATTCTTCGAGATATTTCAGCATGACACTTATTTCACCAGGACCTTTGGTATAAAGCACCGAAGCAATTTCAGCAACTTTTGCACCTGCCAGTAAAACTTTTACCAGGCCTTTTCCATCATGTATTCCCGACGAAGCTGCCAGATCACAATAGATCCGGTCGGAAAGCATGGCCAGCCATCGCATGGATAGATATATTTCGTCCGGACTGCTGTATACTGGGCCACTGACGACTTTCATAGCCTCTATGTCAATATCGGGAGTAAAGAACCGGTTAAACAGGACCATTCCCTTTATTCCCGTGAAGGAAAACCGGAGCAGTGAATTCGAGAGTCCTGAGAAATAAGGACTTACCTTGACACAAACGGGGATAGAGACCTTCTTCATGACTTCCTGAAGGATCTCAATATATGATTCCTCGATCACGGCACTCATGCGTTGCGGATCGGCAGGAATAAAGAACATATTCAGTTCAAGGGCATCAGCGCCTGCCTTCTCGATCTCACTTGCAAATGCGGTCCATTCGCAATGGGTCACACAATTGATACTGGCAATTACCGGTATGGAAAGCGCCTTCTTTGCTTTTTTGAGCAGGTCGATGTAATCTTCTACTGCCTTCTGCTTTGTATGATTATTGATGTAATCATGTGCCTCAGGATATTGAATATTAAGATCAACTTCCCTGAGTTTTGATTTGTAATTGAAAATGATCTGTTCTTCAAACAATGATTTCAGGACGATTGCCGCCGCTCCATTTTTCTCAAGTTCAAGGATACTGGCCAGGTTCGCTGTCAGCCCGGAACTCCCTGCAATAATGGGATTCTTCAGATTCAATCCCATGAATTTTGAGGTCAGGTCCATAGTTAAGGTTTGTATAAAATATAGTTTTAAAAGCTCTCAGGGGAGAATTCCCAGCTTTTTATAAAGGGAATTGTCTTTTATAACATTAATTGCCTTCTGCACTTCATTGTCATCTTTATTCATGACTCTGAAATAAGAATTCACATCCCACAGTTTTTCAGCGATCGCCGCTTTTATCTGCGATTTGATCAACGCTTCGGAAAGTCCATATTGCTTATCATTCATTTTTACACCCTGGTCTTCCGCCAGTTTCAGAAAATCTTTCATAAATACATCATCGACCTTGAAATTCTTTTCAAAGGTTTCAAAATCAGGATATAGTTTTACAAGATCACTTCTGTTCTTATCAACGTAATCTCCTACAAAAAGGTTAAGGACATTCTTTCTTCTGATATCCAGGTAATAATCGGTAACAGCGGTAGTATCAAGCGGGATGAACACATCAGGCATTATTCCTCCTCCGCCATATACAATACGGCCCCTGGAAGTATGATACTTAAGTGAATCAGGGAACTTAATGCTGTCAGAATTTTCCATTTCCCCATGTTTATACCGGTTGGTAAAATCCTGGTAATATTTATCAACACCCTCTGAATAGGATTTCTGGATACATCTTCCGGAAGGAGTATAATAACGGGCTGTTGTCAGCCTGACCTCTGAGCTGTCCGGCAACTGGAATGGCCGCTGAACAAGTCCTTTTCCGAAAGATCTTCTGCCTACTATGATGCCACGGTCAAGATCCTGGATTGCCCCTGAAACGATTTCACTCGCTGAGGCAGAGTTTTCATTGATCATGATAACAAGCCTGGTATTCTGATACATCCCGTTACCGTTGGAATAATAATCTTCGCGGGGACTTGAGCGGCCCTGCGTATAAACAATCTCTTTTCTCCCTTCCAGGAACTGATCTGCAAGGTCGATGGCTGTATTCATATACCCGCCGCCATTGTTGCGCAGATCGAGGATCAGGCTCTTCATCCCCTGTTCCTTCATCTTAGCCATATCATCATCGAACTCCTTCGTAGAAGTCGAGGAAAACCGGGTAAGATTAATGTACCCTATGCCGGGTTCTATCATGTATGAGGCATCAATGCTGTTGATGGGGATCTTGTCGCGTACGATCGTGAAATCCAGAAGATCTTTCCTGCCGCTGCGGAGAATCGATATATTCACTTTTGTCCCTTTCTTGCCACGCAACCGGTCAAAGACAAACTGGTTTGTGATCTTCTTGCCGGTAACATCCTCATTTTCAATTTTTATAATCTTATCTCCGGAAATAATCCCCAGACGTGCCGACGGTCCACCTTGAATTGGGTGAACGATATTTATGGTATCCTTAAGGATTTCAAATTGAACCCCTATTCCTTCAAAATTACCAACCAGTTCCTCATTAGCCCTCTGAAGGTCCTTTTTCGAAATGTATACTGAGTGTGGATCAAGCTCTTTCAGCGTTTCCACAATCGCCTTCTCAACCAGTTTCGATTCATTTACGCTATCAACATAGGCATATTTGATCATCTGCATCAAATTGATATACTTCCTGATTCCGCTCAGATCCTGCTTATTATTTTGCCCGGACACCACAACTGAGAACAGAAGGAAGACAACCAATGCCCTTGCATACCTGCTAACACTATAAAATTTCTTTTTCTGTATCATCAAAAGCTATATTAATTAATGATTTTGGAAGCCCAAAAGTACTAGATTTTTTTGACTGTTTGAGAACGAGTCCTTTTTAACCAAATTTAACTTACTTTTATACCCTCTCAGGACTGTCTGCTTAACGATAAGCGAACTGTTTCTGAAATTTTATAGCCGTAAGAGAATCATATTGTGCTTTTCAGTCAATTAAATAGAAAAACGAAGATCGGGTAAATTAATTATATCGGTTATGAAAGATGATCAAAAGAGAATGGTTGAGAGCCTGATAGTTCCGGGTATTTTCGTTTTCCTGATGTGGCTGATAAAAATATCCGAGGTCCTTTTCAATTTTAACCTTGAAGAATACGGGATCATTCCACTTAGCTGGAAAGGCTTACCGGGAATCCTTTTTGCCCCGGTACTTCATGAGAATTTTTCACATCTTGCAGCAAATACATTGCCGTTCTTCTTTTTGGGGGGATTGTTGTTCTATTTTTACAAGCCCATTGCCTGGAAGATTTTCTGGCTGGTATGGCTGATAACCGGGCTATGGGTGTGGGTCTTCGCCCGTGAAGAGTCAGTACATATTGGTGCCAGCGGGGTCGTTTATGGCTTTGCTTCTTTTCTGTTTTTAAGCGGGATCCTTCGCAGGGATAACCGTTTAATGTCAATAACGCTTTTGATCGCTTTCCTTTACGGTGGACTGGTTTGGGGAATATTTCCTCAATTATTCCCTCATCAGCCGATATCGTGGGAATCGCACCTCATGGGCCTTCTCGCCGGGATAGTTCTTGCAATCTATTACCGGAAATCAGGCCCGCAAAGAAAGATCTACGAATGGGAAAACGAGGAAGACGACGAGAATGATGGTGATTATGATGGTGATTATGAAGAAGGAAAGGATGAACCGGATGACCAGACGCCATCGGGAGGCACCACTTATCACTATGAGTATAAAGAGAGAGAAAAGAATTCATGATCTGTGCCGCAGAGCAGCAAGGTATCATATCGGGAAAATTTATCTTTATTCGTCGCAAGCGACGGGGAATTAACCCAGGCACTTCAACCCCTGAGCCAATGACCCCATTCCCTGAGCTTGACCCCACCCCCTAACCCCCTCCCCCAAGAGGGAGGGGGAAGTCATGTATTGGATGAGGCAATTAAAAAAAGGACTCAGTTTTCAACCTTAATATAACTCCTTATTTTTCGATAAACGGAGTCGGATATCATTCTGATGTTCCTTAATT
>JBEKQA010000246.1:0-3938 GCA_049520195.1 Bacteroidales bacterium | reverse complement strand
ATATTCAGTGTTTCCTCCTTGCTTTTTATAAGCAAGTGTTCCAGTTGAACTGTAAACTGCTAATAAAGAGAATATACAAAGAATAGTCACAACGACCCAGATTACCACATCTCCTTTTGCATTTTTAAAATATTTAATCATGGTCGGGAAGATTAAAGATGCTTTACTGCTTTTCTAAAAGCATCACCGCGTTCTTCATAATTTTTAAAGAGATCGAAGCTAGGACATCCGGGTGAAAGAAGAATTATTTCACCCATTTTCCCCACTGAATAAGCCATTTCAACAGCTTCTTCCATCGTGGTAGCATCCATTATTGGAATGTCAATATCAGACATCGATAAGATGAAATTTGTACTATCCATTCCAAGAAAGATTATGGATCTGACTTTATTGCGAAGTAAAGGCTTTAATGGTGTATAATCAATACCACAATCTTTACCTCCAGCGATCCAGATTATAGGTTTCGACATACTTTCCAGTGTAAACCATGTCGAATTAATATTCGTAGATCGGGAATCGTTGATAAATTCGATTCCATGAACATTTGTGACAGATTCCATTCTATGATCCAGGTGCTGGAAATCACAAAAACACTCCTTGATGAGATTGCTTCTGACTTCCTTTATCCGGTCTAATATAAGGGAGGCCATTGAACCATGAACCTCTGGATGTCCTTGTAAAGCCAATGTTTCTAATGTCATGTTTTAGATTTTACAGAGTTTATCTCAAAAGAATGTTTTTATCTCAGTTTGAGTGTTACAATTGTCAGAACTGACAGCATGATACCAATAATGAAAAACCTGATCACAATTTTTGATTCATGATATCCTTTAATCTGAAAATGATGGTGAAGGGGCGACATCAGGAAAATCCTCCGACCTGTTCCGAACCTGTGTTTTGTATATTTAAAATATCCTACCTGCATCACTACGGATAGGTTTTCAATAAGAAAGATTCCGCAAAAGATTGGAATCATTATCTCTTTACGAATCAGGATTGCAAAAACAGCCACAACTCCACCTAAGGCAAGGCTGCCAGTATCACCCATAAAAATTTGAGCAGGATATGAATTATACCACAGAAATCCGATACAACCTCCAACGAAAGCACTGATGTAGATTGCCAGTTCTCCTGTATCAGGGATATACATAATATTCAGGTAATTGGCAAAAACATAATTACCTGACACGTAAGCCAATACTCCCAATGTTATTCCGATTAGGGCAGAACTTCCTGTCGCTAATCCGTCCAAACCGTCAGTCAGGTTTGCACCATTCGATACAGCAATTATGATGAAGATGATAATTGGGATGAATACTATGAATGTCCACTTATAAGCTCCCTTTCCAATCCATGAAATAAGAATTGTGTAATCAAATTCATTATTTTTCAGGAAAGGAATTGTGGTCTTCGTGGATTTTGCTGGGATTTTATAGATTTTAGTATGATCGATATTGCCCTCTACATTAAAAATCTCAGAAGTCGGGATATAAGCTTGTTTACTTGTCTTCTCACGAATTACAATATCCTTATTAAAGTACATTGTCCCCCCAACAATCAGACCAAGACCGATCTGTCCGATAACTTTAAATTTTCCAGCAAGTCCCTTTTTATCTTTTCTGAATACTTTGATATAATCATCTAGAAATCCGATTACCCCTAGCCATATTGTTGAAATTAGGATAATAATTATATATATATTATGGAGCTTTGCAAAAAGAATAGTCGGGATAAGTATGGCGGCAAGTATAATAAGTCCACCCATTGTTGGCGTTCCCTGTTTTGCAGTTTGACCTTCGAGTCCAAGATCCCTTATGGTTTCACCGACCTGTTTTTTACGCAGAAACCCGATGAGTCTTTTCCCAATAATCATCGATATGAAAAGGGAAAGAATAAGTGCAGAGGCTGCTCTGAAGGAGATATACTGGAATACACCTGCTCCTGGAAAATCAAAGGCTTCATGCAACCAGATAAACAAATAATACAGCATAATCTTTTATTTAAAAATAGTTATTCCACTATGTTCAATGCCTCTTTCAAAACCATTTTATCATCAAATGGATATCTTACTCCTTTTATCTCCTGATAAGTTTCATGTCCTTTTCCAGCTACAAGTATAATATCTCCTTGCTGGGCAAGTGAACAAGCAATCTTAATCGCTTCTTTACGGTTAATAATGATGAGTACTTTATTGGCAAACTTTGGTTCTATACCTTTTTTCATATCTTCCAAGATGGCCTCAGGTTCTTCAAAACGAGGGTTATCGGATGTTAAAATAATTTTATCACTCTGGTGACACGCAATCTTAGCCATCACCGGCCGCTTGGCAACATCACGATTTCCTCCAGCACCAACAACTGTTATAATTCTTTCCTTGTTTGAACGAATCGATTGAATTGTTCCTAGGACATTTTGTAAAGCATCCGGAGTATGAGCATAATCTACGATTGCAGTAATCGAATCAGAAGTTCGGATATAGTTAAATCTTCCATTGACAGGTTCACAAAGGCTTAACGCAGTAATAGCTGTTTCCTTTTCTTCACCAAGAAGAATTGAAGTGGCATAAACTGCCAAAAGGTTATATGCATTGAAACTCCCAATCAGTTTGAACCAACAATTGATCCCATCAATATTAAGATGCAATCCTTGAAATTGATTTTCAAGAATTTTACAACGAAAATCAGCTATTGATTGCATACTATATGTTGAGATAGATGCATTTGTGTTTTGAGCCATAATCATCCCATTCTTGTCATCTTTATTAATCAATGCAAATGCATCACTGGGCAACCCATCAAAAAAGCTTTTTTTAGCCTTTAAATAGGCATCAAAGGTTTTATGATAATCCAAATGGTCATGAGTTAGGTTGGTAAAAATGCCTCCTTTAAATTTTAAGCCTGAAACACGATGTTGGACTAATGAATGAGAACTGACTTCCATAAAGCAGTGAGAACATCCTTCCTCGACCATTTTTGCCAATAATTGGTTCAATTGTATCGGATCTGGCGTTGTGTGGCTTGATGGCAAAATCTGTTCTTGTATTCTATTCTCAATTGTGGAAATCAACCCCGTTTTATGATCAAGTTTTCGAAAAAGCTCATGTAAAAGAGTGACCGTAGTTGTTTTTCCATTAGTTCCAGTGATACCTACGAGATTCAAGTGTGCAGACGGATTCCCATAAAAGTTAGATGCGATTAATGCCTTAGCATAGGTACCGTCTTTAACAAGGATGAAAGTGGTATTCTTTTCCAGATAATCTGGTGGTTTTTCACAAATTACTGCTACAGCCCCCGACTGCACTGCATTATGGATATATTGATGTCCATCATATGTAGTCCCTTTGATTGCAAAAAAGAGACAACCCCATTCAACACTGCGAGAATCAAATTTCAACGAATGAATCTCAATATCCAATGAGCCTAAAACTTCCTCAATATCAACGTTTTCCAGTATAGTTCTTAAGTACTTCATTTCGTTAACATCCTATTTTTCTTAAATTCTTGATATTCATATTTACTTCAAGATTTTCTATTCATTATTCTTTCCTAACTAGTGGCCTTCCATATATGTACTTAATAAATCGATTATCCTTTTCCCAAGCCCAGATCCAGAATTACCACGGAACCCTGCAAGTACATTCTTCCAGGGCTTACTGATTGCTTGACTACATTTCCTTTCCCATTAAGCACAACTCTAATCCCCATTTGTTCCAAGAGAAAAACAGCATCCTTTACACCCATTCCTGTGACATCGGGCATTGTCCCCTTATAGATTGCAGATGGCAGAAGTACAACGGATTTACTATTTGATACTGGAATAGCCCATTGGGCTGCAGGATTTAATGGTTTTGTTGGAATTTTCAGCCAGGCATAAGCCTCTTCCAGATCCTTTTCAGCGCCTGGATTTGATCTTGGAATTATTTGTAAACTGCTATCTTG
>JBEKQA010000245.1:0-3983 GCA_049520195.1 Bacteroidales bacterium | reverse complement strand
CATGGACTTGGTCTAAATGTTTTACTATATACGACTGTTATTAATTTTCTCGATCCGGAACAGCCTGTTTATGGTCTTCAGGCAAAAGGATTAAATGGTGTGGATGAACCACTTGACTCGATGGAAAAGATAGCTTCATATTATATTTCAGAAATCCAATCAGTTGATAATGAAGGTCCTTATGCATTGGCTGGCTTCTCTCTTGGAGGAAAAATTGCCTATGAGATGGCACGTCAATTACATGAGATGGGGAAAAGAGTTAGTTTTCTTGGTTTGGTTGATACGACTGCTGATGGGGCCGTCAGTCATTATCCTTTTTTTGATAGAAATGTTTATCGGTTAAAATATGCTACAAACTTTATTTTTTGGAACATTGCCAGTTTTTTTAAGGAGCCAAACAGGACAAAACTGTCTGTGATTCGTAGAAAATGGCAAGGACTTATGAAAAAACTTCGGAGAATGGATATAAAAGTTCAGAAACAAGATGCTATTTCAAAAGGGAAAAGGAACGAGCTGCCAAAATACCTGAGAAAAGTTCATCGTGCTAACCATATTGCTGACCGGAATTACATCATAAAGCCATATGACGGCTGTGTTCATCTCTATAAAGCGCAAAAACAAACATTCTACATACCTGAACCAGAAGATTATGGATGGAATCGAGTAGCAAAAGGAGGAGTAATAATTCATGAAATACCCGGAGAACACTCCAATACATTTGCTCCTCCGAATGATAAATTCTTTGCAGAAATACTACAACAGACACTAGATCAGGCAAATAATTAAACCATGAAAGACAATGACTTGCTTGGTGAATTTGAATTATGAATAAAAAAGATCACAGGACGATGAAAAAGAAGATTGTCAGGGATGAGGAAGCTCTGGGGCAGTCAGGTAAGGCGACAATCGAAGAGTCTGTTAAGAAAGATGGTTTGCCTGAACTTCCAGTGGATGAGCTTAAAAAGTTACTCTTTGAATGGAATAATACCAACATCGATTATCCGAGGGATAAGTGCGTTCATCATCTTTTCGAGAAGCAGGTCGAGCGAGTGCCGGAAAATATTGCTGTTATTTATGAGAAAGATCATGCCACCTATGCTGAATTAAATAAAATGGCCAATCGGTTGGCACATTATTTAGTAAAGCAAGGAGTAAAACAAGGATCGATTGTCGTGGTTTTTATAGAACGCGGAATAGACATGCTGGCCAGCTTACTGGCAATTTCCAAGACAGGAGCTACCTACCTTCCACTTGATCCAATTTATCCAAAAGCACGCCTTGAGATGGTTTTCAATGATGCGCAGCCTCTAGTATGTCTTACTCAAAAATCATTGATTGATGCTTTACCTCAATCAGAAGCAAAACTGATTTTTATAGATGACAAAGAAAATTATAATAATGAACCAGCCAATAATTTGTTTTATGGTAATCCATTAACACCGCTATATATCATATTTACTTCAGGTTCAACTGGGAAACCTAAGGGAGTTCCAATTACCCAGCGTTCAACGGTCAACCTAATCAATTCATTTACAAAGCTATTGAAGGTGAATTCAAATGATGTTGTTTTAACTGTTACTACCATCGCTTTTGATATTGCAGAGCTTGATATTTTTTTAGCACTTTTTAATGGGGGAAAGCTTGTCATTGCTTCCAAAGAGACTTCGATGAGTATGGAACTTCTCCAAGAAAAGCTTGAAACCAGTAAAGCAACGATTTTTCAGGCTACTCCAATAACTCACAAAATGCTGGTCCAGGCTGGATGGAAAGGAAAAAAAGATCTCAAGATCATCAGCGGAGGAGATGCGATGTCGAAGGAACTTGGATCCCAACTCCTAAATCGGGTCAATGAAGTGTGGAATTGTTACGGACCAACTGAAACCACGATTTACAATACAGCAAAAAAAGTTTCTGAGTCAGACTTATCAGGAGAAGGCATTGTATCAATAGGTCGGCCTCTTGATAATAACCGGATGTACATTGTAGATTCAGAAATGAAAATTGTTCCGATCGGTACTCCTGGGGAATTATATATCGGAGGCGACGGCCTTTCACCCGGATATCTTAATAATCCTGAAATGACTGCCGGAAAATTCATCAGAAATCCTTTTAATAAATGTGAGGAAGAATTGATTTACAAGAGTGGCGATTTGGTAAAATATTTACCAGATGGAAATCTTGCGTTTATTGAAAGAATTGATAATCAAGTTAAGATCCGTGGATTCAGGATCGAACTTGGAGAAGTAGAATCGACAATTTGTTCTTACACAGGCATTAAAGAGGCAATCGTTATTGCACGTGAAAATGCCTCCAGGGAAAAAATACTTGTAGCTTATTATACAACAGAATCTTTAGCAGACATTAAACATGATAATCTGCGTGATTTTCTAAAATCAAAATTACCGGATTATATGATCCCCACAATAATATCAAAAATGGATAAAATACCGCTTACAGTTAATAACAAATTAGACCGGCGAGCCCTTGCCTCAGCCGATCTTCCTGTGGTTGATGAAAATAAAAATTTTATTGCCCCGACAACGGAGCGAGAAATCCGAATTGCCGAAATATGGAAGAAACTTTTAGGAATTGACAGGATTGGCATTCACAGCGATTTCTTCGAAGCAGGCGGACATTCCTTATTGGCTACCCAACTAATCACCAGGATTAAAAATGAATTCAATATCGAGATTCCATTTCGGATCGCGTTTGGTCATCTTACCATTTCCGGATTGGTTAATTACATTGAGGAACATTCCGGGAATATTTCAAGTTCAAGTGAACGAATACATTCAATTCCACGCTCAGATTCTAATGGAAATGAATTTCCGCTTTCATCGTCTCAAAGAAGGATTTGGTTTATGGAGAATTATAATCCGGGGATTAAAGCTTACAATAATCCTTTGGATTACCACATTACAGGTGATATTGATATTAAGAGATTTGAAGAATCCCTAAACTATTTAATCCAACGTCATGCATCATTCAGGACAATATTCCCTGAAGTAAACGGAAGACCCGTCCAAAAGGTTTTACCGGAAGTATCTGCAAACCTTTCCATACTACATTTGGAAGAAGAACCTAACGAAAAGATACAGTCATTGATCCGGCAATATTCCTTTGAAAATGCGAATTATAAATTCGACCTGGCAAATGGTCCATTATTCAGGCTTCAATTATTACAAACCGGGGACAAGGAGTTTATCTTCTTAATTAATATTCATCATATAATCACGGATGCGATTTCTCTCACTATATTCATTAATGAAATCAAAAAAGTTTATGAATCATTAAAAAATTCCAAGAGCATCGAGCTTGTCCCTTTACCAATAGATTATACAGATTTTACGCTATATGAGAACCAATTGCAGGGCGGGAAGGAATATATGCAAAAGATTGAATACTGGAAAAATGAACTTGCCGGGGCATCAGATATATTGCAAATCCCAGAAGATTTTACTCGTCCTAAAACAGCGAGCTTTAATGGAAGCGAGTATCATTTTTCAATAAATACTGAACTTAAGGAGAAGTTGGCTACCCTGAGTAAAAACATGAGTACAGGATTATCGATGCCACTATTCAGCGCTTTGGCGATTCTCATATACAGATATAGCTCACAGGATGACTTTGTCCTTGGTTTCCCGGTTGCAAACAGGGTATATCCTGAACTTGAATCGCTTACAGGAGTGTTTATAAATACATTACCAATCAGGTTTGTCTTTCCTGATGAAATGACCGTTTCCCAAGTTATCGAAGAAACGACGAAAAGATTTTTATCTGCTTATGAGAACCAGGAAATTCCAATTGACCGATTAGTCGAAGAATTGAAATTAAAACGGTCAATGAATATCAATCCCTTGTTCCAGGTGCTTTTTAACTTTCTGAGCGGCTTTCCGAATGAGCTTCAACTTAACGGAGCAAAATTGAAATTAGTAAATGGCGAACGTGTTGCAGCCCAATTCGATCTGACATTAACAATCAAT
>JBEKQA010000244.1:0-3992 GCA_049520195.1 Bacteroidales bacterium | reverse complement strand
TTGTAATAGTTCAGATAGTTGGATTTATCAGCATCTATATATACCAGATCCCAAATTTCCTCCAGGGTTGGAATGATCTTCAAAGCTTCTCCAATATGCAGGATTACCTTATCAACTAAATCACTTTCCGACAAATATTTCCGGATGATATCTTCCTGTTCGTGATCGACTTCGATTGTGTGAAGAACGCCTTCCTTTTGAGGCAGGGATTGAAGTCCCATTGCCAGATTGATAGCTGAATATCCCGTAAAAGTGCCGATCTCAAGGATCCGGTTAGGTTTGATCATCTGGCTGATGAACCGAATCAACATTCCCTGCATATGACCGGCCAGCATTCGGGGATAGACCTGGGTAAGGTTTGTTTCCCGATTTAATTTTTCGAGGAACGGATATTCAGGGGTAGTATGCTCTTCGGCATAATTAAAAATTTCGTTGGATATCATGGCCTTCTTTATTCTGACGACTAAAACGGGAATTGTTATTTTACTGTAAAAGTAAGCATACTAAGTTTTTCTGGATAAAATATGTCATTGGAAATTTCAAGAAGCTCTTCAGCTGTTGTGCTGTTTATTCTTGAGATGATCTCTTCAATGGGATCAAATCTATTCTGAAGCAGAAAGCTTTTTCCAATGGATAACATCTGTCCAAGGTTTGATTCCTGTGCAATGGCAAGTTGGCCAATCAGTTGTTTCTGAATGATATGCAACTGGAGCTGTGTCAACTTTTGATTGCGAAGCCGGGTTAATTCCTTATGGACTATCTCCAATGCCTTTTTGTATTGAGCAGGATCGGTTCCAAAATAAATGCTTATTATTCCAGCATCAGAATAGGGCATATAATTCGATTCATTATGATATGTGAGGCCATTCCGCTCACGAAGGGCAAGAGACAGCCGTGAATTCATTATCGGCCCACCAAGCATGTTGTTTAACAGCGCCAAGGGAATCCTTCGGTTATCATTGAATGCATAACCCGCACAGCCAACCATGCAATGAACCATGGAAGTTTTTTTCTTCCGTTCTTTAGTGACGACCTGGTAATCTTTGAAAGCCAGCCGGGGAGTTTGTTTACTTTGAGCCTGTGCCTGACTGAAGTACTTAGTAACTAATCTTATAAGCCTTGAAAAATTAATATTCCCTATTGAGACAATGACAATTTCTTCCGGGCAGTAATTCCGACGAATAAAACCGAGAAGATTCTGCCGGGATAGATGCTTCAGACTCTTTACAGTTCCAAGAATATTCCTTCCTAAAGGATGACCGGCAAAGACTAAATCCTCGAAATCGTCAAAGATCTGATCGGAAGGATTATCCTGGTATGAATGGATCTCATCCATCACCACCTGTTTTTCCTTCTTGAGCTCTTTTTCGGGGAAAGTAGAGTGAAAAAGGATATCCTGGAAAAGTTCAAGGGTCCTTTCATAGTATTCATTCAGAAAAGTAGCATAGATACAAGTCTCTTCCTTAGAAGTATAGGCATTCAGGTCGGCACCGACATTTTCGAGACGATTAAGCACCTGAAACAAATTCCGCTTTTCGGTTCCTTTAAAGATCGTATGTTCAATGAAATGCGCGATTCCATGTTCCTGCTCATCCTCATCTCTTGTACCGGCGTTGATGAATAAACCGACATGCGCAACCTTTGAAGCAATGAAATGATGAAACAGCCGGATGCCGTTGGGAAGAATATGAATCTGAAGTTCCATATGTTATTTCCTGCTATCAATAAGGATTTCAAGCAGTTTAATGGCTGCTTCAGAGATAACGGTACCAGGACCGAAAATCGCGACGGCTCCAGACTGATACAGAAAATCGTAATCCTGAGGTGGAATGACACCCCCCACGATCACCAGAATATCCTCCCTCCCCAGTTTTTTCAATTCTTCGATGACCTGAGGAACTAATGTTTTATGCCCGGCAGCGAGGCTTGAAACTCCAAGAATGTGGACGTCGTTTTCAACGGCTTGTTTGGCTGCCTCAGCCGGTGTCTGGAAAAGCGGGCCAATATCAACATCAAAGCCGATATCAGCATAGCCGGTTGCAACCACCTTGGCACCGCGGTCATGTCCATCCTGGCCCATTTTAGCAATCATGATCCTGGGGCGTCGGCCTTCCAATGCTGAAAACTTATCGGCCAGTTCGCGGGCAGTTTTAAAATCCTCGCTATCCCTGGATTCTGAGGAATAGACACCTGAAATTGATCGTATCACAGCTTTATACCTCCCATATATTTTTTCAAGAGCAAAAGAGATCTCACCGAGGGTAGCCCTTTTTCTTGCAGCATCAATTGATAGTGCCAGCAAGTTACCCTCTCCGGTTTCGGCTGAACGGGTCAGTGCCTCCAGGGCAAATTTTACTTCTTCCGGATCTCTTTCTTTCTTCAGTTTTTGCAAACGATTTATCTGAGATTCCCTTACGGCAGAATTATCGACCTCAAGGATCTCGATGGGATCCTCTTTATCCAGGCGGAATACATTCACACCAATTATTTTATCTTTTCCGGAATCAATCCTAGCCTGTTTACGTGCGGATGCTTCTTCGATCCTCATCTTGGGCACACCAGTTTCAATTGCTTTTGCCATTCCTCCGAGCTTCTCAACTTCTTCTATCAATGCCCATGCCTTATGTGCAATTTCATGGGTCAGAGACTCCAGATAATAGGATCCTGCCCACGGGTCGACTGATTTACAAATATTTGTTTCTTCCTGGAGGTAAAGCTGTGTATTACGGGCTATCCTAGCGGAGAAATCCGTCGGCAAAGCAATGGCTTCATCCAGCGAGTTTGTATGAAGTGACTGTGTATGGCCCAAAGCAGCAGCTAGTGCTTCCACACATGTACGTGTGACATTGTTGAACGGATCCTGTTCAGTAAGACTCCAACCGGAAGTCTGACTGTGGGTACGCAGCGCCATTGATTTTGGATTCTTCGGATTGAACTGCTTCACGATCTTGGCCCAAAGAAGACGGGCTGCACGCATTTTAGCGATCTCCATAAAGTGATTCATTCCGACAGCCCAGAAAAACGATAATCTTGGAGCGAAGGAATCAATATCCATTCCGGCATTGATACCTGCCCTGATATATTCCAGGCCGTCAGCAAGTGTATATGCAAGCTCAATATCGGCAGTCGCACCTGCTTCTTGCATATGATATCCGCTGATGCTGATAGAATTAAATTTGGGCATGTTCTTAGCCGTAAATTCAAAGATATCGGCTATAATCTTCATAGATGGAAGCGGCGGGTATATATAAGTATTCCGCACCATGAATTCTTTCAGAATATCATTTTGAATCGTACCGGTCAGACATTCCATCGGGAATCCCTGTTCCTCAGCAGCAACGATATAAAATGCGAGAATAGGCAAGACTGCTCCATTCATCGTCATGGATACCGACATTTTATCAAGCGGGATATGATCAAATAGGATTTTCATATCGAGGATAGAATCGATAGCGACTCCTGCTTTGCCTACATCCCCTACAACCCTTTCATGATCAGAATCATATCCACGATGGGTAGCCAGGTCGAAAGCGACAGACAAACCTTTCTGACCTGCTGCGAGGTTACGGCGATAAAAAGCATTAGATTCTTCAGCTGTTGAAAATCCTGCATATTGCCTGATGGTCCATGGACTCATTACATACATAGTCGAATAAGGTCCACGGAGAAAAGGAGGAAGACCTGCTGCATAGTTCAGATGTTCCATGTCATCCAGGTCATCCGGTCCATAGACCGGTTTAACAGGGATCTGTTCAGGAGTCATCCAACTTTTTTTTATTCCTGCCAGTTTTTCCCATTCCCGGAAAGTAACCCCATTTACAGATCCATTCTTTAAATCAACATCTTTAAAATTTGGTCTCATGCGAATAGCAAATCATTAGTATTTCAAGAAATAAATCACGATCAAAAATTTTTAAATCCCGAATTTCTTATTCAAATTCTTCAGAAATTCAAGAACATTTGTCCTGATATGGATAAAATCGTCTGTGCCG
>JBEKQA010000243.1:0-6283 GCA_049520195.1 Bacteroidales bacterium | reverse complement strand
TTGGCATTCCCGGAAGTGGTTTGAATGAACCTGAAAACGGGGCGCAGGTTTATCCCGGTTATGGAGGTGATGTAGCCTGGTCAATGATCTTTCCGACCAGTATTTGTTTTGCATCAGGTACCAGTAATCCTCCTTTCATTCGTTCGGAAGATTATGGAGTTACCCCATCACCTACCTTTATGTCGGTAATAACCAATCCAAATTATGCTGCCATCAATTACTGGGAGAATTTTAATTTTACTGAAAGTGCAGATAGTATCAAATTTATTGTAAAGGCAGGTCCTATTGCAAAAGACTCCACCTTTGATGTTTTAAGTTCAAATGAAAAATTCCCGATACATTATACGGCTCCTCATGATTTTGCAGTGAATGATACCATTAAGGTCCAGGATGTAGTCCAGACGCGGTTTTTTATTTCGGGGACAGCCAATAACGCTCAGGGGATCTTTATGACTAAACAAGCATTGCAATATTCCGTTGATCCGATCTGGTTCAGAATCGGGGACATTTCAGCTACCGACGTTATAACGTGCATCACAGTATCAAAAGACCTGAGTGTACTCTGGGCAGGAACCCAATCAGGGAATATATACAGGCTGACCAATGTTACTCATGCAAATGATTCCACCACAGCCTTTGCTGACAGTGCCGGATGTGTTGTCGGTCATATGCTATATGACAGTACAATATATGCTCAATTCAAGGGCCGGTACATCACATCAATCGCTCTTTCTCCTGATAACAAGACGGTTATGGTAACACTTGGAAATTATGGCAATACCAATTATATCTATAAGACGACCAATGGATTAGATTCGATCCCAACTTTTGTTTCAGCACAAGGAAATTTACCAGCCATGCCGGTTTATTCAGGTGTTATTGAAATGAGCAATCCTGACATTGCTATCCTTGGTACAGATTTTGGTGTTTTCTCAACCAGCTCAATTTCTGCAGGTTCTCCTATCTGGACAGATCAGAATAGTGGAACAGGAAATGTACCTGTTACAAAGATTATTCAGCAAACCAACCCCGGGCTTTATTATCATCGTCCTGAAAATTACGGAGATCTTTATATGGCAAGCTTTGGAAGAGGCCTTTTCTTTGATAATTCATTTGGTGTGGTTTTAGGTACAGATCCTATCAATTCGAGGCCTGCCGAGGTGAACAGATTAAAGGTTCAACCGAATCCTTTCACGAATGATGTTTACATCTCTTATAAATTGGGAAAGACAGCTCCTGTTAACATTTCAGTTTATGATTTGTCCGGAAGATCAGTCTATTCGACTTCTTTTGGAACCCAACAAGCGGGAGAATATATTAAGTCTCTGAACCTTGGATCTCTTTCCAATGGTACATACATTATAAAGCTGGATTATGGCGCCGGTTCGTTGTTTGGTAAAGCAATGAAGGTTAATTAGTATTTACCAGCAAATGAAAAAGCTGTCTCACCCGGGACAGCTTTTTTTTTAGGATTCAGGGAGATGATAAGAGTATCTTAGTTGGATTTATAATTCTGAACAACAAGCAGAAGAAGTTGAAAAATATTCCTATTTTTGATTCCTGGTTATGAATTTCACACTTCACTCATTTTACGTTCTTGTATTTTTAATTTCTCAATTAATATTTATCACAGATCATGATCTATAATAGAACCATCTCACTCCAGACTGCCGATTACCTTTTGGGAATCAGGGCAGTTAAATTAAGTCCTAATGATCTCTTTACCTGGGCATCAGGAATTAAATCACCGATATACTGTGATAACCGGGTTACATTATCATTTCCAGCGATCCGGTCATTTATCAAAGAAAGTTTCGTAGAGGCCATTACAGAGAAATTTGAAAAGCCTGATCTTATCGCCGGCGTTGCCACGGGAGGCATACCCCAGGGAGCCTTGGTGGCTGAGGAACTCAACCTTCCCTTCGTTTATGTCAGGACCAGCAAAAAAGATCATGGTTTAACGAACCTTATCGAAGGCAGGGTTGAAGAAGGGCAGAAAGTGGTGGTCGTGGAAGACCTGATTTCAACAGGAAGCAGCAGCCTGGAGGCAGTAAATGCTTTGAAAGAAGCTGGCTGTATCATAGTCGGTATGGTTGCCATATTTACATACAACCTTCCGGTTTCCGTTGAAAGGTTTCAAGAGGCGGGATCGAAGAGGATTTGAAAGTCTTGCATCAGTTTAAATCAGATCTATCTCAAAAGAAGTAATAAGAGTCTGCCAGACAGGGTGCTGATTAACAGGATAATAAACTGACATCAGCTATTATTTATAAGACAGGAGTCACCGGGGATAGTTAAAAACATGAAAATCTTCCTGAACGAAAAGACCATAGAGCTGTCAGGCACAAACCCGGAAAAACTAAACACGGATGCCCGAATCATTCAATATACATCCCGGAGTCAATTGAAAAAAGACTTCAGGACCTTCGAAAAAGATGTTAAGAATCAAAGACTCATTATTTGGTCAGCTAAGAAAGAAGAAAAACTTAAAAAGAAATTCTTCGGGTTCTTTACCAGAATTAACGCAGCCGGTGGCCTCGTGAAAAATGAAAAAGGAGAGCGGCTGTTTATCTTTCGACTTGGGAAATGGGATCTTCCAAAAGGAAAACTAGACGGAGAAGAAACGCCTAAAGATGCTGCCATACGAGAGGTGAAAGAAGAGACCGGTTTAAAGGAAGTAAAAATAACCGGTATACTCCCATCGACCTTTCATATATATGCAAGGAAAGAGAAACAAATCCTGAAGCAGACCTTCTGGTTCAGGATGGAATCCCAAAGTACACAGCCTCTTGTCCCGGAAATTAAGGAAGACATCACTGAAGCCAGGTGGATTCCGGATAGCAGCATCCAAATGGTATTTGAAAATACCTACGAAACCATCAAAGAACTTTTAGGGATTGATGGAGTTACAATAAAATGATGAAAGATTTAACCCAGCCTGATTCCAGTAATTTTCTGATCCTGTTTTCCTCTCCCTGAATATTCTATGATTCATCAGCCTGGAACCTGAACCCAAGGCGTTTTCCTGTCCTGATCTGAAGATTGTCAAGTGTGGTTTGCATCTCCTGAACAGTTACCTCTTTCATATTGTCGTAAGGTGGTGTCAGCAGGTCGAAATTCAGCGTATATTGTATGGAGGAATGAATGATGGAATTGATAGCTTTCAGGTTGAGCTTCGAGGTCTGAAAATTATTGTAGAGAAGACCAATTTCTCTTTTTCCTTCAATAAAATAGTGGGATTCGCGGTTTACGAAGACACGTCCTATAAGATATCCAATATCATTGGTCCGGTTGTATTTAAATGAATCTGCAAGAAAATTGAAGATATGGATGATCCCGCAGTATGACCGTTTCTTATCCTCTTTGATATAAGAGGTTTTCATAACTTCGTGATCCCTTGAAAATTCAAACACATTGGTGTGCATGAAAAATATAAGAATATCGCCGCCAAATTTCAGTTCAAATTCAAAAGTGCCGTGATCTTTGTATTCAAAAGGAATTGGCCAAAATGTATGTTTTATTTTTTTATGGTAATCATTGGTAAGGCGAAGGGTCTCTTTTTTAAAGGAGTTGAAGGCAATCAGGGTCTTTGAATAAACTTCCTGTTTCAATCCGGCTTTTGAAACAACGAGATCGAATAGTTCTTTATTGGGTGATGGCATTGCAGTTAGTTTCATCAAAGATAAAGAAAATCACAGAATGATTGTTCAGTTTTCAACCAGAAAAGAAAATTGTGCAAGTCGAAGATCCAGAAAAGATAAAGTAGAGACAATTATTTTGAAAAGTAAAACTAAACGACTAATTTTGCCGCCCTAATTGAATATAACCGGCCCGTTCGTCTAGGGGTTAGGACGTCAGGTTTTCATCCTGGTAACAGGGGTTCGATTCCCCTACGGGCTACGACAAATGCAAAGTGCATTGTGCAGGGTGTAATATTTCACACTTTGCACTTTTTGTTTTAGACTTTGCACTTTTCGTTTTTCACTTTGTTTCAGTGATAGAGTAACAGAGTAACACGGGGAAATCGTAACGCGTGACGTGTAACTCGTGACGCTGTAAACCCCACCCCCAGCCCCTCCCCAAGAAGGAGGGGAGTTTGGTGACGCGGGGAGAAGTTGTGACGCGTAACGCGAAGAGAAGAATGTAGGACAGGTCGCGACCTGTCCCTACAAAAACCATAAATCCAACGACATATTTCTTTGGGCTGTGCAGGAGAAGTTTACGATGGCGGGGGGTTGATAATATATTTTAAGATATTGATCTGTAAAATTATTGAAATAATGAGAAGATATAATATTTTTCTACATGTTAGGAAGAAATGGTAATTTTTTTATCTTTGTAGGTCAGTCAACCAGTAAATATGTTAATACTATGAACAAATGCTAGCTAACGATAATCTAGCTGTTAAAGGTGTAGCTGATAAAAATGTAGAAAGAATATACTACCCTGAACTAGATGGTTTGAGATTTTTTGCCTTCCTTTTGGTATTCATTCATCATAATACTTTATTCTCAATTATCCCCGGCTTTTCCATTTTATATTCTCAGGGGTGGGTTGGGGTCGATTTATTTTTCGCACTGTCTTCATTTCTATTCACAAAATTGCTCTTATCTGAATACAATAAAAACCATTCAATAAATTTTAAAAAATTCTATCTGCGACGCGTATTCCGGATATGGCCAATATATTTCATATACGTTATATTTATTATATTATTTATTATATTTCATCTTCATCAAAAATTATCAAATTATTACATTATACGAATTGTTGGATTATTTGCTTTTTCCGATAATATCATGACTGCCATGTACGGTTTTAACACTTTACCATATTCAGGGCATTTATGGACCATCGCATATGAAGAACAATTTTATATTTTTATTCCAATAATTATTCTTTTTTTAGCCCGGTCTTCTTTAAAAACTAAACGATTTTCTTTTATTTTAGTAGTTATTTTATTAAACCTGATCAGATTGGTTTTTATTGCTAAAAACATCCATCATCCGGCTATTTGGGTGCTACCTGTAACTCATTTTGAGTCAATTATATTTGGAATGGTTATAGGTTTTGGTGGCATTGACTTTTTAATAAAAAAAATAAAACCAATCTTTTTAGGGCTAGCAGGTGTTTTTTTCTTTGTTTTATTAAGCCTTTTGCCAAATGTGGAGGATATCTCTTATTTATTAATACTAACCTATTTGTTCGTTGGAATATCTACATCACTAGTTTTATTTTCAGTATCAAATAGCAATTTGTTAAAGAAAGTATTTTCAAAAAAAGTCTTAGTGTTTTTAGGAAAGAGATCATATGGATTATATATTTACCATCTCTTCGGAAATGGAATTGCAGGAATTCTAATAGATAAATTACATTTTATACCATCAGGCCTTTTAGCATCTTTTTTGTGCTGCTTAACTATTACCATTATTGCATCGATTATATCTTACAAAATTATAGAAACACCTTTTCTCAAATTGAAGAAAAGATTTGAAGTAATAATTTCAAGACCGATTTAAAATTCTGAGCAGATGGCGATAGTAAAAAAAACAGAGACAGGTTGAGGCCTGTCCCTGTTAGGATTTTTATCATAGTACTGCGCTTCTGCGGGAATTACAAATTCCGTTCAGCCATGACTTCTTTGATATCGCGTTTTACAAATTTTTCTTCCCACAGCAGCCACAGGCCAAAGATCACTAAATAGAAAAAAACACGCAGGATCTGATTGTGAATGAAGTGAATACCAGACAAGTTAAGGTCAGTGGCAAGACCCAAAAGTGTTATCCTGAGCACATTTGTAAAATGTATAATCAGCATGCTTGCCGGAATAAACCAAGCTTTGTGCTTCCAGGGTCCGGGGTAAAGAAGGAAAAGCACCAACACTTGTGTAATCTGTTTTACACCGGAACACCCTTCTCCAATGATAAGATTCCAGTTGTTGGGCAAACAAAGGGTTTTACCGTGAACGCTTGTACTGATCTGTAGAATATGAACAATTAACCAATCAGATTGCCTGACAACGACATTTTCCATGAATATTATCACTCCGGTAAACAGAGTACCAATGGGATAATAATGAAGATGAATCATCCAAAAACGGTAACATAAATGAATAGAAACTGTTATGAGGATGAAGAAGAATATATGGCGGAAAGGACGATACCGCGGGTCCTTATAAAAATTTGCAATTTGCACGGGATTTATTTCATGGTTGTTGTAGGGACAGGTCGCGACCTGTCCCGAGAATCTTCTATTCGCATAAAGCGGCAACATTGCATATGCT
>JBEKQA010000242.1:0-4150 GCA_049520195.1 Bacteroidales bacterium | reverse complement strand
CTCGACATACAGGTCTATAACAGGTTTGAATTCAGCGGCATTCTTCTTCTTTATTATTTTTTGGCTTAAAATATCGAACAAAGAGTACCCGTCGTACCGGTAAGCACCTGTAAAGCTGTCACTTCCATCTGCATTAAGAAGGGTTTCTTTAACTATGACTGAATGCTTTTGAAGTTTGGAAAGATCAATTTTGCCGGTATTCTCAATCTCACCTGTCACCTCAATTTCCCCGCCAGGTAACTCGTATGTTTCGGTATTATCGTAGAAGTTATCATTCAGATCACCGGGATCTGCTGCAGGGATAATTTTTAATATGGAATCTGACTTCTGTGGATACTGTCCCATGAGGCCAATATTTATTAATAATGAAGACAATAAAAGAATGATTGAAAAGTACAATTGCTTTTTCAAATCAGAGGCATTTTTATGATGTTTATCAGTCAATTATTCAGCTATTTACCTGGCTTTGCAAATGGCTTTAACTCCAGTGGAATTTTCTCATAATTCTGAGTGGCCATCGGAATTACTGAAGGTTGTCCATTCTCTTCCATGACCTTCATCCCTTTATCTTTTGAAAGGAGGAACTTCAGAAAAGCGATTGCAGCAGGTTTATTCGGTGCATCACGAAGCATGGTAACACTGTAAACCATCGGTTCGCCTTTCACGGTTTCTTTCTTTCCCGGCTCTTTCCCATTGATCTCAGTGGTAGCTACTGCATATTGTGAAGCCAACCCCATGTTTTTCAGGTTGATATCGTCGGGTAACGTGATGTATTTCAGATGATGTTGGATTGCAACGGACCGGTAGAGAAAAATATAATCTATGCTTCCGGATTCGAGCAAAGCGATCAGGTCAACCTCTTTAGGACGCATATAATTCTGATCCTTATCGGTAATCAATTTTGCAAGGCCGGGTTTTTTATAATATTTCTCTGCCAGTTCAAGGGAAAGTACTGTGCGATAGCCGCATGGGTCCGCATTGGGATCGGCACGGCCGTAAGCAACTTCTTTGTTCATTAAAATATCGTACCAGTTTTTGGAATTAATCTGGCTTGACATTCGTGATTTTTCCGAATAAACAATTGAAAGCTCATTGCTGACAAACTTGATATTCCAGTCGGCATATTTAGGGATAAGCATATTATCTATCACTCCATAATCAGAAGAAGCGAGGATATCGCAAGGCCGGTTCAGATCGGTTATTTTCCTTGCAGAGGCCACGCTGCCGGCCGATTCCAGGAGGATCTTCACATTCGGATATTCTTTATTGAATTCTGCTGCAATTTCCTTGAAAGGAAATGCAAGGCTTCCGGCATGAAAAATGATAAGATCTCCGGAAATTGAATTCGTTTTTTGTTGTGCTGACATTGTAAATGATATTAATAACGCTGTAAAAAATAGTAGAAAATGTTTCATAATGTTGCTATCTTTTTAATTATTAGTCTGCTATATCTATTATTTACATTTTTTATTTCAAATCATTCAGAAAATTATCAAACCCTTGCTGGATGACTGAATCAATTGAAGCATGAAAATTATCGAAGGCCTGCACTAATTTTTTTCCTTCAGTAGTCAGCAAAGTACGTCCTCCGTCAATTCCACCGCGTTGCTTTTCAAGTAAAGAGAATCCGAAGAATTGCTCAATCTTCTTGAGGTTTCCCCATGTCCTGCGGTAAGTATAGCCCATCTCAGTGCAGGCAGCCCTTATTGATCCCGTCTTTTCTATCTGTTTCAAGATCTGCCACTTTCCATCACCGAATAGCCCCTTCTCGTCTTTGTCTGACATCCATATCTTGTAATGAAGATGAATGTCAGAAATACTGCTGGTGAATTTTTTTTCCATATCTCTTTCTCTTAATACAAAGATAGTTTTTTTTTGCGATAAGACATGTCATGCATATCCATTTTTATTTGAATTTATTACGGATTCCCTTCACGAAATAAAACTTCATCCGGCATTACGCGAAGAAAAGAATGTAGGGACAGGTCACGACCTGGGAAAATCGTAACACGTGACACATAACGCGTGACGCGACCAAAATCATGAAAGAAAAATGCCATGCAAATTGCACGCAAATGAAAAACAAAATAAATTGATTAACAATGAGGTAGCTAAACTTATTGTCACAATTAATAGCGGATTCCCTTAATTTTTATTACGGATTCCCGCTACTTGCAGTTCCAACCAATCAATCTGAAACATTCTGTAGGGACAGGTCGCGACCTGGGAAAATCGTAACACGTGACACGTAACCGTGACGCGACCAAAATCATGAAAGAAAAATGCCATGCAAATTGCACGCAAATGAAAAATAAAATAAATTGATTAACAATGTAATAGCTAAACTTATTGTCACAATTAATAGCGGATTCCCTTAATTTTTATTACGGATTCCCGCTACTTGCCAATGTAAAAGACCAATATTCAACTCTGATTTCAAAATTCGTTGATCAATATTCAATATTCTTCCTATTTACCCTATCGATGATTCACCTTTCCTTCACCCAAACCATAGTATTTATTCGTTCTTCCTTCGTTCCTCATTCGATTTACATTCGATTTAAGACTTATCATGAATTGATGATCAGAAAACCATGGTTCTCACCACCAAAAACTACTAAAAAAAGAAAAAAGCCGGAAAAAGCAGACTGATTTAAAGCATAAAAATCCCGCATAGACATACTTCTTCCATGCTGGACTTTCCACTTTTAAAGAAATCAACTTTGAATTCTACCTTGAATTGCGCCCCTCCCTCTTGGGGGAGGGGCCGGGGGTGGGGTCATTGGAGTCAAGAAGAGCCATTAAAAACAACGCTGCTTTTAACAACATTCCCAGGCTTATCCGTGACGCGAATCTCAACTCTTCCTCCTTGATAGTCAACATTCTCTATGGTTGCTATATATTCCCATTCTCTGTTTCCAGAATACATCCTGGCAACAGCCGGTCCGCCCTCAATAAGCTGACCTTTGTCATTGATAATCATGACATTAACTGTTTCAACCCTGAACTTATCCCAGGCTGAAATCCTGATCACATTACCCGTCTGACCTCTGTAGGTCTTCAGATCGACTTTTTGCACCTTCGGTTTGGTTAAACAATCTGACATCGCTGCATGATAGACATCCTTATACCTCATCTTCTTTTTCTTTTCGCTGTATGACTCGCTTTGTTGCGGATCACTCTTAACCGCCTTGCTGTATATGACTGCCTTGGCAAACTTTTTCTGGTTGGCCAGTTGAGCCGGGCTCTTTACCACCTTAGAGCAGTCCGGCCGCTTCGCCATGACCGACTTTCCACGGTAATTCCTGAAAACAATATCTCCTACTCTTCCGGAGTACATCCTGGTAATCAGATTCTTAAATGATATTGCCATAAAAGCTGATTTATATGTTAAGCAAATAAAATAAATAAATCAATAAGTAAAACATTTTCAAATAAATATATAATAATTATAATGGATAAATCGTTAATTGACGGTGCTTGAATTAACTATTCACCAAATTCAGATGAAAGCTCTGAAAGAGCTTAATCTGAATAACCATGAGCATCGCTCATGGTTATGATAATGATCATGCTATCAGCCCTGAAGGGGTTGAATCACATCCTTATGTCGGTAGCTGGACATATCAATTCATTATTCAACCCCTTCAGGGCTGTGTTTTTATCCTATTTTTCCCCATGGGTTTCACCCATGGTTATTGATATTTAGCCACTTCGTGGCAACTTCAAAATGATTTAATCCCGTTTCTCAGGAAAATTTTCTTTAATCCTTAATCGGCTTTGGCGTTAAAATGTGATATAATAAAATGGATTTTTTGTAGCGCATCAAATAATGATTTAGCCTTGTAATGCAAATTAAGAACAGTTTAAATCCTTTCGGCTTTTATAAGACAAATCACTGATTCATTCAATAATAACTGAAGATTGATAATGAGACAATTTGCTGGGAAGTTCCTGAACAACCCCAATAAAAGCTGCTTCTTTATCATATTCTAGCTAAAGATCAGTGAATCACGGTGATCTTTGCGGTTTTGATTCCGCTTATAGTATTAATTTTAACAAAGTACTCTCCTGCATTGAAGCCTGCAACATTCAATTTTGTTGTCTTCAGATTTATATCATCGGTTTTGTATATTGTTTGACCAATAAA
>JBEKQA010000241.1:0-4167 GCA_049520195.1 Bacteroidales bacterium | reverse complement strand
CTGGATGTCAGAGAACCTCAACTTTGGGTCTATGATACCGGGCTCTATCTATCAACGTGATAATTGTGTTCCGGAAAAATACTGTTACAACGACAATTCGGTAAATTGCGGACCTCAGACTTATTACCAGTGGGACGAACTGATGGCTTATACCAATGTTACAGGAACGCAGGGAATTTGTCCTCCAGGCTGGCATGTCCCGAGTGAAGCCGAATGGAATATACTATTCAGCAATTACATTGATAATGGTTTCGCCGGATCTGCTTTAAAGTCTACAGGATATTCGGGGTTCAATGCCCTGGTACCTGGTGTCAATTTCTTCAACCGTAATTATTACTTTAACAATTTTGCAGGAATATACTGGTCGTCTGATGCTCATGGTCCTTATAAAGCATGGGCACATGGAATGAACGCATTCGACCCGAGTGTATCTTATTATCCTGCAAGCAGATCGAATGCATTTTCAGTCAGATGCATTATGAATTAATTTGGCGTGATATTAATAACCTAGTGTTTATTATTTTAGAAATAGAGAGGGTAAACTTTTAACTTTCCCAATGTATTGAATTCAATAGAAGGTGAAGGGATCTTGATAAAGCCCAACACGGTAAAGATTCCCTTTAAGACCTTTGATTTTGTTGGAATACGGGTCAAATCAGCATCCAGTGAAATGTAGAACTTATGATACCTTGTAAAGTCTGGTATTGGCATATTATTGACCTGCTTTGGATTGATTGCTGCTCCTGTCATTCCTTCTGCTCCATAGCCAAATGCGATATTAAACCATTTAGGGAACTTTGATGATTTTGGCAAAAAAGAATTAAGATTGCAGGAAAGCCAATAAGATTGTCCGTTATAGTCTTTAATTAAATCCTGTGCCCAGTTTGGTCCTAATTCTGAGGGATTGTATTTGGTATATTTCGTTGGATGATAAGAATATTTAAGAATAAACCTTTGCTCGTGCCATGCCAACTGCTGTCCGACGAAAAACAAACAACCTGCAACATTAGCGGTCAAGTCTCCGGGGGAAAATCCCCATTCTTTTGAGAATCCGTCCAACGTTTCAATGTTGAGAAGGTAAGCAAGACCCAGAAGTCCTCCGAACCATGTCGACTGGGATTCATTCATCCCAGACCATCGGTAGGATTCATAACCTAGTCTGCTCACATTATAAGCGGTCGTAGTATGTCCGCATTTATCCATTTGCTGCCATTCGTTGTCATCATTAAAGAAATGGAAAGAAGATTGAGGGTAATTCTTATACCAGACAAAATAGAGACCACCCAAAGAGCCCAGATAAATTGCTCCCTGACCGGCAACTATTCCGATCAGTCTATTTTTGTTGAGTTTAACGGTGTCCTGATCACCTGATTTACCTGTCTGAGCCAAGATAATAAAAGGCGAGAGGATTATACTCAATATTATCAATCCATGGGTGATAATGATCTTTCCTGATCGGCAGGTATTAATCATGGGTGCCAGGATATTTGTTAAACATTTATGAAGTAAAATTAGCAGTTTGTTTGCATAGCTTGACTTACTGTCCTAAATTTGACAAGATAATCTAGATTTGGCAAATCAACCCTATTAATTTGAAAAGAGTAAAATGGTAAAATACCGGGACAGCTTTTACAGAATTGCTTGTCGTGCAGCATCTTTAAGGTTCCTCTCTTCACGATCTTTAATACACACATCTGTTTTCCTGATAATTATCCTTTTTTGTTTCTCGATTATCCTTCCCAAGAAAATATACAGCCGGTGTGAACCTTTTTCTGTTTCCCATGACACGACCATAGTTATTGGAAGGATTCCCGTGGATTTCCGTTTTCCTGCAACACCTTCCGAAGATGCCATTCTTGTGCTTCCGGGATGGAATTTCAGCCGGATGGATATATGCTATAGATCGGACTTCTGTCGCGAAGCCGAACAGCGAGGATATATCCTTGTTCTTCCTGAGATGCTTAAAAGCGTTTATTCCTCTGAGCTTTTCACTGAAACGAGATCTGACTGGAGAGGTTATCCGACACTACTCTGGGTTACCGACACACTAATACCTTTCTGCCGTAGTCAGTTTCATATTTTCATCCAGGGAGAAAGTAACTTCCTGTTCGGAATCTCGACAGGAGCAAGGGGAGTAACTTTGGTTGCAGAGAACACCGGGACTTTATTCCGAGCGGGAGCAGCATTATCTGGAGATTATGATCAGACCAATATGAAGACGGACAAGTTGATGATCGGGTATTACGGACCATATCAGCAGTTTAGGGGTCGCTGGGAAGGAAATGATAATCCTTCTCTTCATTCAGACCAACTAAAAATCCCTCTCTATCTGGCACATGGAGAAAAAGACCATGTCGTTCCCTGCCAGCAATCCATTGAGTTTTTTCAGAAAATAAATTCAAAAGATCCCCAAAGAGGGCATGAGCTTCATTTGTGTGATTCCTGTGGGCATAATTACGTGTTCTGGAATTCTCAGATTGAAGAAGTCTTCACTTTTTTTAAGAAATTCGAAAAGAAGAGATAATATTCAAGTGTTTCCTGTCCGGGTCACACTATCCACCTCTTTCATCTTAAGCAATTTCTTCATTACATCATCCAGGCGGACCATGCTGTTAATGAGGATTCCTATTTCACAAGAGTAAGAATTATCGGGGTTGGCTTTTAATCGTGTAGACCGCACACTGACCTTCAGGTCATTGGTCAGAATTTGTGTTAGCCTAGTGACGATATCCTTACTAAACTTCCCCTTAACGACAAGATTTGCTGTAAAATTCTTTTCCGTATCTACAGCTTTCCATCTAGCTTCAAGAATACGATAAGGATACCGGGAAATCAGCTCATGGGCATTAGGACAGGTGGTTTTATGAATTCTGATACCCTGGGTGACGCTGACAAAAGCAAAAATATTATCCCCCTGGATAGGATTACAGCACCGGGCAAATTCATAATGTATAGAATCAATCTTTCTGTCAATGATGATGAAATCTTTTTTCCCGGTCATTACTTCGGAGATCCTTTCAGGAAAAGATTCATCCTTTGATGGTACCCCAGGCTGAACTTTAATTTCGGGTTCCATCAGTACTTTCTTGATCTTTAATGGATCGAGCTTTCCTTCGCCCAAACGCTGATAAAGATCAAGATAGTTATCACAACCGAAGGCATCAACAAGCTTATTGATAACCAGATCGGTAAATTCCAAGCCCAATTGGGTGACCTTGTTTTTCAGGATCTCTTTGCCAGCATCCGAGTCTTTATAAGCCTCCATCTTGAGGGCGTGCCGGATACGGTTTTGGATCCTGGGACTTTTCACAAATTCAAGCCAGTTATGGCTTGGTTTCTGATTCCTGGATGTAAGGATCTTTACCGTATCTCCATTTTTAAGTACATGCTTTAAGGGAACCATGGTTCCATTTACGATTGCGCCGGTACAGGTTGCTCCAATGTTGGTATGAACTTCATAAGCGAAATCAAGCACAGTATAGCCGGCTTTCAATTTTTTCAGATCACCTTTGGGTGTGAAGATAAAGATCTCATCACGGTAAAGCTCCCTTTTTTCACGACTTATATCCATCTCTGGTAAAGCAGGGACTGGATTCTCCAGCATTTCCCTGATGGCTGCATAAAAATTGGTTTGCCCGTCAGTTTTTACGGCAGATTTATATTTCCAATGAGCTGCAATACTTTTTTCAGCAATGTCGTCCATATGCCTTGTCCTGATCTGAACCTCCACCCATTTCCCTTCGGGACCTATGACGGTAGTATGAAGTGACTCGTAACCAGTTGCTTTAGGAAATGAGATCCAGTCGCGTAATCTTCGCGGATTAGGAGTATAGATATCTGTGATCATGGAATATACTTTCCAGCAATCAGATTTTTCATCTTCAATTGTATTATCCAAAATGATGCGGATCGCAAAGAGATCGTATACCTTATCGAACTCAACTTTCTGAGCGATCATTTTCCTATAAATAGAAGGAACTGATTTTACCCGACTTTTGATCTCGCAAACAAATCCATTCTCTTTCAGACGCTCTTCGATCGGCCGGATGAATTCAGAGGTATAACGATCACGATCTTTCTGGGTTTCCTGAATTTTCTGCTGGATCTGGGAATAAGTCACAGGTTCTGAATATTTCATCACCAGATCTTCAAGCTCTGTCTTGATGC
>JBEKQA010000240.1:0-4193 GCA_049520195.1 Bacteroidales bacterium | reverse complement strand
GCTTCTATCATATTTTTTCAACTTTTATGTTTAGCCAATCTATTCACGCCATTTTTTGCATTTAACATAAGTGTTCTTAATTCTAGAGGAGCATCAAAAAAAACATTTCAACTTGAATTAATTCGAAAGGCACTTATTGGGCTTTCAATTTTTGGGAGCTTTAATTTTGGTATTAATGCAATGCTAATTGGCTTAGTTGTTGCTAATTATATTTCTAATGGTTTATCCATGATTTATATTAGTAGGAATCTAAAGTATAAATTAAAGCAGCAATTTTTTGATATACTACCTAGTTTTTTAGTGTCAGTTTGTATTACGATAGCCATATTTTCAATAAAGGGGTTATTGCCAAGGCATACCTTTCTGGAGTTACTTATTTTTCAACTAGTAATTGCGCTCATATTATATTTCCTGATCATCTATATATTTTATAACACTCTTTATCAAAAAATTAAAACGTTCATAATAGATCATATTTCAATAAAAACTAATAATTCAAACCATAATGATAATATTGGTATCTGATTTTGATAAATCATGCAATCTTCTTCACTCATGTGGCACAATATTTTATCTCCTTTTTGAATTTTCAAGGGCTTAGGATAAAATAGAAGCATATGGATTAAAATAAAAAATGAGTAATTATTTAATTACTCATTGATCTTTTGTGGAGTTGGAGGGAGTCGAACCCTCGTCCAAACAAGCAGCAAAACGGTTTTCTACATGCTTAGCCTCCGATTGATTGTCGGTAGCAGACTGGCCGGGAGCGAGCCTATCTGTAACTTAGTTCCTTCTTTTTCATCCGGCCATCGGAACTTTGGCAGGACCATCTCAACTTTTTCGATGCCTCGATCGGAACACCGTTGAGAAAGGTTTCCCGGGAGACAAGAGGCGCTTAATTTTTAAAATTAAGCAGCCAGTCTGTAAGAATAATTATCGCCATTTATTGGCTGTGGGAATTGACTTTTTACGGGACCTGTTCCCAACGCCCGGCATGCTTGCAATTCCACTTCCTTGCTGTCAAAACCGGTCAACCCCAATATTAATACTAAAGGAAGAAGAATGCAAAGATACGAAAATATTGTGGGATCAGAAAGTCAGGAGATTACTGACAAAGGCAGATACATCATAATCAGTGTTGAATATCTTGTATAATTCTCCAATGATTGGAAATTCCTTTTGCACATCCATGATGGCAGATATCTCCTTGTAAAAAACATTTACTGCTACTTTCCCTTCCAGAACAAGTTCGTGAGAAACATGTTCTGTAAAAAATCCTTTTCCAATAAGAAGACCCAGGGTCCTGTTACGACTGAGATCATTCAATGCGGTCAACGTGAAATCTCCGTAACCGCAATATTTAAAAATGGTTTCCTCTTTCCCTTTAAAGAGAAGAAGGATTTTTCGCATTTCATTAAATGCCTTTGTAAGGATGAGGAAACGAATATTTGGTGAGTTAAAGTGAGCATCTACAATTCCAAGGCATATGGCATATATGTTCTTCAGGATACTTAAGATCTCAACACCTTCTATGTCATCTGAACGATCAATATAAATAGTAGTTCCCTTGAAAAGGGCTTCTAGTTCATCTCCCCTGTCAGGATCAGTGCAACCAATGGTGAAACCTGTAGGCACCCTGTTTATGATCTCTCTCGCAAAACTAGGTCCCTTCATGGTACAAAGAGGGTTAGGAAAAGTATCTTTCAGGCAATGAATGATGGTTTTGTGCTCTGATCCAAATCCTTTAGCCAAGTTAACAAGTGTTGCTTCAACAGGGATGCATGAGCGTATACTCGTCAAGTAGTCTATGAGAACTACTGAAGGGATTGCCAGGAAAATAATATCTGAATCTTTAACCTTTTCTGTTTCTAGTGTAGCTGTAAGTGATGGATGTAAATGAAGAGCAGGAAAGTACTTCGTATTTATACCTTCATTATTAATTGAATTTACTACTTGTTCCTCAATAGATAAAAGCTTAACACTGTTAACCTCATTTGATGCAATAATATTCCCTAACGCAGTTCCTATCGTCCCGGCGCCGATTATTGAAATATTCAATTGATTCATTATCATAAGGGATTCTTCTAATTCGTTATCATCTATCTTTTCGTCGATAAAAGTAGAGAAAAATTTGCTCCCTTCGTTCCGTCTACTGATAGTTCTGCTTCCAGTTGCCGGGCAAGAAGTTTTATAATCTGACTACCCATAGAGGTTTTCTTAGAGATATCAAAATCAGAAGACAATCCTATTCCATCATCTCTCACAGTAAGACATCTCATTTCAGATACGTGATGATTCATCTGAGGAACTTTTAAATAAGCCACCCATATGTTCCCTTCTCTGTTATCCGGGAAGGCGTATTTATAAGCATTTGTCAATAATTCATTTACTATTAAACCAAGTGGAAGAGAAATTTCAACATCGACTATTTCATTATAAAAATCCTGGTGGACTTTGATTTTGTTGTTGGCAAAGGCAGAGGAAACGATTCCGACAAGTTTCGATAAATACTCTCCGATAGGAAGAACTTCAATATTCCTGTTTTTATAAAGTTCTTCATGAACCAATGACATAGCCCGAACACGAAAATGCAGATCTGAAAAGATATCAAGGGTTTTATGATCTTTCACTTCACTCTTTTGCATGTTAACCAAGCTTGCCAAGATTGCAAGATTATTTTTTACACGATGGTGGACTTCTCTGATAAGAATTTCTTTTTGCCGCGCTGTTTCTATCAGCGCTTCTTCCTGGGTAATATGGTCGGAAACATCCCTTGTAACTGATAGTATTGCCTGCAACTTGCCTGTGTTGCTGTCAAAGATCGGATTCATGTTACTTTCAACCCATATTGTACTGCTGTCTTTTTTAACCAATTGATAAACGACTCTTGTCGCTTCTTGATACTCCATCATCAATTTATAATCAGCATTGAAGGATGCTCTTGAATCAGGATGAATAAAATCCATGTAATTACTCGTTCCAATAATCTCTTCAGGATAATATCCGAGGAAAAATTCACAGGATGGAGATACATAAATACAGTTAGAATTACTATCTCTAAGAATTACCATATCAACCGTATGGTCAGCAATAAATCTGTACTCCTGTTCCCGTTTCGACAACTCTTTATTCTGAACAACTTGTTCCTTTATTTCCTCATGCAGTTGGTCATTTATTTCCTCGACAATTTTTTTTGCTTTTTTATTCTTGATCAGTAACTGTTGTATATAGATTACAATCGATATCATAAGCAAAGCAAGCGAAACCAATAAAAAAACCAAAAGATCCCGGTTTCTCATTTCCAACCTTTGAATGGCATTTTCATCCTGCAAATTTTCTACTTGTTTTTCTTTTTCATTGACTACTTTATTGATTTCAAACACAGCGATTTGGTCTTTATTCTTTTCATTTTCGACTAGAAATTCTGCTGAGTCATATTTTTGTAAAGCAGCTAATGCACTCTTCCATTCATTTTTTGCAAGATAAAGATTATTGAGATTTTTATAGGCCGATGCTTTTAAATAATTTATATTCAGGCAATTTGCATATTTTAATCCGCTATTGATATAATACTGGGAAGAGTCAAAATTCCCTTGTTTTAAATAGATATTTCCGAGGTTTATTAGTGAGCTGGTGGCTAAAGGCATTAGATTCTCTTTCGTTCGGAATCCTAATGCGACCTTATTGTAAATAAGGGCTTGATTTAGATCATTTTTTTGTTCATAGGTGTGAGCAATTAGAGAATAGATTGTCCCATTTTGGAGACCGATATCCATCTGATTTTCTTTTAATGCTTCATTATAATAAAATAAGGCAATGTCATATTCTTTTATTGACAGGTAAAGATTTCCTATCGACTTGGAAACCCACTGTTGAAAAACAGGCTTTTTTATTTTATATCTTAAGGAAAGGGCATTTAAATATAGTCTTAATGCTCCATTTGTATCACCTTTTTCAAATAGAAACTGTCCAATATGAATGTAATTTGCTGCTATTTGAGCGAAATTATTCTTTTGATCGTGTTCTAATCCTTTTTTAACATATTCAACAATATGTTCGTTTCTGTCAAGCTCTATACAGATATCCACCATCATATAATCACATTTGCTAATTAAAGCGTTATAATCATTTGACTCAGCAATGCTTAATGAGGTGAATAAATAATCGACAGACTTAAGATATTTTTTTATTGA
>JBEKQA010000239.1:0-4230 GCA_049520195.1 Bacteroidales bacterium | reverse complement strand
TCTTAGAAGGGATTGACGCTATTAATATATGTACAGGACTCGTTTCCGACGACCAGCTGCTCATCAAAGGCAATGAGATCTTCGGTAGGAAATGTTTCGGAGCAGGTGATGCCATCCGTATCGGGGAAGGAACCAGTGCCGTGGTTCGCGGGAAGCAGGTTGCTTATGAGATCCTGCAGGAGATGGGAGAGAGGGTTGACTATGATGCCTATCTCGTGACCTCAAAAGAATATATCGATTCACAACAACACCCGCTAAAGATCATCAATGAGCCCTTTATGCCTTCCGTGGAAAGAATGCAGGAAAAAGGATTTGTGCTGATCGACTGCCTGTACGGCTTTGCATGTAATCCTTGCGCTTTTGCTTGCCCCAATGGTGCCATTACCAAATCATCGACAAGCACGGTTCCGGCCATCGACTTTGAAAAGTGTACCGGGTGTATGGATTGTGTTTTTCAATGTCCCGGCCTGGCAATCTTTGGATATAACCTTAAAAAAGACTGGCTCTTCCTTCCGATAGAATATGCTGTAACAGAAAAATCGGAATGCTACCTGGTTGACAATAACGGGAAGAAGCTGGGTGAAGGCGTTGTCGAAAAGATGCTGAAGAAGCCGAATAAGACCAACATCGCAAGGGTTAAGTCATTGGATGTCCATGGTGAGGATCTCGCAGAGGTGAGGGGATTCATCGTAAAGGAAAGTTATCCTGAAGCCCTGGAATTCAATCCATATGAGTATAAAAGCACAGTGCCTACCTATGTTTGCCATTGTGATGACGTGACATTGGATGAGATCCTGGAAACCATCGGAGACCGGAAATTTATCTCTGTTGATGAAGTGAAACATACTACCCGTTTGGGAATGGGGGCTTGCAGGGGCAAACGGTGTATCAGGAGACTGAAGCAGAGACTTTCAGGATCAGGCATCACCATCGTAGGTGAGCCGACACCGCGCGGACCTCTGTCTAATCAGGTCGCCATGGGCGAGCTATATCCGCGTACGGTCCATGAGCGTGTGTTCACAGGCATAAACGGAAATCAGCCCCAAAAGATAAAAGTAAAATCGCTGATAGCGGGAGGAGGCATGGCAGGTAGTTCCTTGTTCAGGTACCTTAGCGAAGAAAAAATGGAACCTGTCCTGCTTAACTATGGCCGTGGGGCCTCTTGGAGAAATATAGCAGGAGGAAGACCCAATTTCTCATTACCTGAATTATCAGAGATAGCCTCCCAGAATCATGAGATCTTTAAGAAACTGCAGGAACTCCATGATGTCAATTACAGGCCAATCAATTATGTGACTTTCGCCCATGACCAGGCAATGTATGATGCCCTGGTTGAATCGATGGCATGGTCAAATGCCTACATGGTGGGACCGAAGGATTTTCAGCGTGAGATATCTCCACGGTTGAACCCTGATCTCACGAAATACATCTCTGCCCTGATCACGAAGGATTGCTGGCAGGCCACACCAGGCCGGGTCATCGACCTTGTAAGAAGAATTGGAATTGATTATGGCGGGAGGGTAGAAGAGGATTGCCGGTTGGTAGATGCCAGGAAAGAAGGCAACCGCTATTTCATACTTACCCAGAATCATGAGAAGGCCTGGGTAGAATACGAGACAGAGGTCTTCATCAATGCTCTTGGGCCGGGAGGCGAAAAAGTCGCAAGGATGCTGGGATTTGAAACCGGGTTGTTCCCGGTCAAACATCAGGCCTTTATCACAAGAAGACTTCCGATGCTCGGGATCAACGGCGCTCCGCTGGGAATGCTTATTGACCGGAGAAAATATAAAGGATTCATAGCAGTTTATGGTCAGCAGCTTGCAGAAACAGGACAGATCATAGGGTGTGCTTCACCGGCATTTGAGCCGCAGGAGGCTGATAAGAATATCAAGATCAACTCAGAAGAGTTTGCAGAAATATCTGCCGAGATCTTCACGAACTGGATACCGGAACTTTCCTCAGTTGGTTTCCAGGCAGTCTGGGCAGGCTATTATGTAGAACCGAGAATGATCATCGATCCAGAACTTGGGATGTTCCTTGGGTTACGAGGACAAGGATTTATGCTAAGCCAATACCTTGCAAAGATGTATGTTGATAAACTGGTTGGGAATCCTGCACCAGCTTATTTCGACCGCCTCAAACTATCCGGCGATGGAATGCTGGAACGGGCGTTCAAGTAAATCGTAACGCGTGACGCGAAACGCGAAACGTGGAGAAATCGCTATGCTTAACTGTTGATAATTAACATTTTCTGAAAATGTAGTATACCCATCCTATACTCAGAGTATACCCATCCTATACCGGCCTTAGAATCATTCTGAACAACAATCCCTAACCCAGTCAATTATCATGCTCCATCCCTCACTTTTGTCCTCCGCCCTCCATTTTGATTAACACTTCTGTAAACAATTTAGAACAAGTCTCTTAATACTTAAAACTTAAAACTCAACACTCAACACTTCTCTCTTTGTTACTCTATTACTCTGTCACTATGTTACTTCCTCACAAACAACGCCTTAATAATCAAACTTGCCATCTTTGGATTTTCCTTTAGTCTGCGGGTTGAATAACCGAACCATTCTTTGCCGAAGGGAACATAAACCCTCATGTTATGGCCTTTCTCTACTATGCTTTTCCTGAGTTCGGGGGTTACACCATATAGCATCTGGAATTCATATGCGGACCCAGGCAGGTTGTATTTTCCGATTAGGTGATAAGCACCCTCGACAAGGGGCTTATCGTGAGTAGCGATGCCGGGGTAGATTCCTTTTGAGATCATATACTCCAGGTCTTCAAGGTAATGATCGTCAATTTCTTTATATTTCTTGAAGGCGATGGCTTCCGGTTCTACATAGATCCCTTTGCAAAGACGAAAATTCAGGGGTGCTTCCGGTGTGTGAATGTCTTCAAGGTTCCTGATATCCTGCAGAGTCCTGCGGAGATAAGCCTGCATTACCAGTCCCACATGTCCCGGGAATTCTTGCTTCAGTCTCCTGAAAAGTTCAATCTCAAGGTCTGTACAAGGTGAATCTTCCATGTCGATCCTGATGAAGGTATTATAGGACCTGGCTTTCTCAAGGATCTGCCTGATATTTCGGTAACATACCTCCTTGTCGAGGAGAAGCCCGAATGAAGTTGGTTTTAATGAGAAATTCCCATCGATCTTTTCAGCCTGGATATGGTCGATGATCTTCAGGTAAGTCTCCCGGTTCTCTTCTGCCTCTTTGAGGTCTTTGATAAATTCACCAAGCAGGTCTATAGTGACCTTTATGCCATGTGAATTCAGTTCCTTTGATACCCTGATGGCATCTTCGATCGTGTCACCGGCTATATATCTTTTAGAGAAAATCCATACAAGCTTTTTTGGCATGTAAGGAAGCATTCCTGCAATAAGTCTGTTCAGCATAGGTCAATTAATGTTTAAACCCTGTAAATATAGGGCAAACTTGTTAATAATCAAAAGGGATAGATGGAGTTGCAGAAATAAAGATTTGTTATTCATCAGATTAATTTTTAATTTTGCGCACTTTTTGAGGAAAGGGAGGTGCTGATGAATTATCTTAATCAATTCATTATTCCTGTCACTGGATTAAAACCGGGATCGCATCAGTACGACTTTTTAATTGATGACTCGTTCTTTGAAAATTTTGAATATTCTGAGATACGGAATGGAAGTATCAGCCTGCATCTGGTAATTGAAAAAGAAGAAAATCTTCTTGATTTTCATTTTATTTTCAAAGGATACCTGAGAGTGTTATGCGACAGATGCGCTGAGCCGTTCGACATGCCGGTTGAAGGAAATGACCGGCTTATCCTGAAGTTCGGAACTGATTATCATGAAGAAGATGAGGAGATCCAGGTGGTGCCCGTCGGTGAAAATCATTTTGATATCAGTCCGTTCATTTACGAATATATTTATCTTTCTCAGCCTGTCAGAAAAGTTCATCCCGATAATGAAGACGGGGAAAGCACATGTGATGCAGAGACCATCAAAAGACTGGAAGACGTTGAAAAATCATCCGAACCTGATCCAAGATGGGAAGTGTTGTCACAGTTGAAGAAGAAACTTAAATAATAAATTGAAACTTAATAAATTGTAAATTATGCCACATCCGAAACACAAAATCTCCACTACCCGGAGAGATAAGAGAAGGACCCATTATAAAGCGGTAGCTCCGACAGTTGGGTTGTGTTCAAATTGCGGATCACCTGTTCTTTACCACAGGGTTT
>JBEKQA010000238.1:0-4234 GCA_049520195.1 Bacteroidales bacterium | reverse complement strand
AATTTAATTTCAGGCGAATGAGAATAGGATTAGATGTTTTAGGGGGTGATTTTGCACCAAAAGCTGCACTTCACGGTGCACTAGAGGCTCAAAAAGAATTACCGGAGTCTGATCGTATCGTTTTGATCGGCGATCAGGAAATCATCCTGACCTTTCTGAAAGAACAGAAGATCAATCCTGATAAATTCGATATTGTCCATGCTCCCGATGTTATCGGGATGGATGAACAACCTACAAAAGCTTTGCTTACCAAGCCAAATTCAAGTATTGCCGTAGGATTTAAGATGCTTAAACATAAAGAGATCCAGGCTTTTGCCAGCGCAGGAAGCAGCGGCGCCATGATGGTTGGCTCCATCTACAGTGTGAATACGATCCAGGGCATCATCCGGCCAAGCACACCCGCTTACATACCGAAAGAAAACGGTGGGTATTGTATATTGATCGATGTGGGAACCAATCCCGACAGCAAACCGGATGTCATGTACCAGTTCGGATTGCTGGGATCGCTTTTTGCAGAGAATATTTTCCATGTGAAGAATCCAAGGGTTGGACTTCTTAACATTGGATCAGAAGAAAAAAAAGGAAATCTTACCACACAATCAGCCTTCCAGCTGATGAATGGTTCAAGGGATTACAATTTTGTTGGGAACGTTGAAGGCAGGGAACTGTTCAGAGATGACGTGGATGTTATTGTTTGTGACGGGTTTGTGGGTAATATCCTCCTGAAACAGATTGAAGCTATGTACAGGGTGTTTCTGAAAAGAGGTATTAAAGACTCATACCTTGATAGATTCAACTATGAAAATTATGGAGGGACTCCTATCCTTGGCTTGAATTCGACAGTCATTGTAGGACATGGTATTTCGAATAGCACTGCGATCCGGAATATGATTCGTATGTCAAAAGAGATTCATGATGCAAAGCTTATTCACAAGGTCAAACTTGCCCTCGAACAGTTTGCAATGAATAATGCATAATCAACCAATCACTTCAGCTATATTTCAATCCTAAATTCATGACAAAAATAAGAGCTGTCATAACAGGTATCCAGGGATATGTTCCACCTTATATCCTTACAAATAAGGAGCTTGAAAAGATGGTTGATACCTCTGATGAATGGATACTTTCACGCACAGGTATCCGGGAAAGACACATCTTAAAAGGTGAGGGACTGGGAACCTCCGATATGGCTTCAGAAGCTGTGAAAGGGTTACTTGCAAAGACCAAAACTTCGCCGGATGAGATCGGATTGCTGATCTGCGCAACAGTAACACCGGATATGATGTTCCCTGCCACTGCAAATATTATCAGCGACAAGGCCGGTATCAAGAATGCATTCAGTTTTGATATAAATGCTGCTTGCTCAGGATTACTGTATGCCATTGTAACCGCATCAAAATTCATAGAGACTGGCAGCTACAAAAAGGTGATCGTTGTAGGTGGAGACAAGATGTCGGCCATAACTGATTATACCAGCAGGGAGACATGTGTTCTTTTTGGCGACGGAGCCGGCGCAATCCTGCTCGAGCCCACCTCGGAAGAATTCGGTATCCTGGATTCCATTCTGATGTCTGATGGCTCAGGAATGCCCCACCTGCACATGAAAGCCGGAGGTTCTGTGAAACCCCCTTCACACGACACCGTCGATGCCCGTGAGCATTATATTTACCAGGAAGGACAAGCTGTCTTTAAATTTGCTGTCACCAAGATGGCAGACGTGTCTGCCGAGATCATGGAGAAAAACAACCTGAAATCCGAAGATATTTCATGGCTGGTACCCCATCAGGCAAACCTGAGGATCATCGATGCCACCGCCAGGAGGATGGGCATCGGTAAAGATAAGGTCATGGTGAACATAGAACGCTACGGCAACACTACAGGAGCAACGATCCCGCTCTGCCTCTGGGAATGGGAGAGCAGACTAAAGAAGGGAGATAATATCATCCTGGCTGCTTTCGGTGGAGGCTTTACCTGGGGCGCTATTTGGGTCAAATGGGCTTATGATTCATAAAGCCCTGTATCTGAAGCAGAAATGAACTTAACCCATTGTCTTTTATTTTATTGGATAAAAAGGATCCCGCCACTATCAAACAGCGGACCCTCATAGAGTTCTATTATTTCATAACCCAGGGCCACCAAAAAGTTCTTCACTGTTTCTCCTTTTGGGAAGTGTGAAAGATTTCCGGCAATGTAAACCGTATTGTTCAGTATCCCCATTGCTCCCCCGATAAAACCATTCGGGAAACCGGGAAGAAGAACCCCATCCGGGGAGACAAAGATTCCTGAAAGACCAGAGCGTTGCAAATTCGTGTGGATACCCTGATCAGAGGTGAGATAATGATCATTCCTGAGCAGAAACAGGTTACAACGGGTATAACCTTGTTTTACAGGCACTTTCTTCAAAGCATGGCACTGCTGGAGAAGTACCGGATCAGTGTACTCCAGCCGGTGAACGAAATAATGATCGCTGACTGCTGCATTATAGTGAACCGATGACGGATATTTAATGCCGGTTTTTTTATTACCGCTAATAAATGTCACATGATGTTCTTCCAGATATTGAACATATCTCAGGGGCAGGCTGGGAGAGATCACAAGTGTCTGGGGGGTCTGGCAGAGGAAAATATCAGGATGGCCTGAAACAGCCGGATAAACAAGACCTTCTGTCTCAAGTTCCAGAACCGTGCCTGTGGAAAGCAGCCTTTCTTTGGCTTCACGGGGAAGTTTCCTGTCAATGATGATCAACATAAAATGTTCTTTCTTTGATTTCCGGGTCTGCCTTGAACTTTACAATCCGGAAATGTCGTTCAAGAAATTTACGATTCTTCCCGTAGTAACCGATGGCCGGATGCAGGTCGGCTGGATTAACACAAATCGTGATGGATTCTCCCGGCTTTTCATTCAACAAGACGCTCAACCGGTCGGTCCAGGCGGAAGTCATCACAAGTTCCCGGAACGACTGGTGAAAAGGACCGGCAACATAATCACTCCTGTTCAACAAGCCTTCTGATGGATGAAGACCGATGCGGATGATCCTGACATTCGCTTCATCAAATATCCGGGCTGCATCTTTTGTAATATGTATTGCTTCTTCGAGATCAAGTGGAATAAAACTCCCTTTCCGGAAGAGGTTTTCGAGCGGGGTATTCCTGATTACGATAACAGGATAGATCCGGGTTTCGGTGGCCCCAAACTCCACAATTTTCTTTGCTGTATCGACTGATCTTTCAGGAGAATCACCCGGCAGGCCTATCATCATCTGCAGTCCCAGAGAAAATCCTGCCTTAAGGATCATCGCCGAGGCCCTCATCGTATCAGCCGATGAATGACCTCTGCCGGAGTTTTTCAATACCTCATCATCCATCGATTGAGCTCCGAGTTCAATGGTTTTCACCGGGTATTCCTTTAATAGGCTCAGGATCTCTGCGGAAATAAAATCAGGACGGGTAGAGAGCCTTATCCCTTGTATCATTCCGCTCTCGATAAAAGGAGTAAC
The DNA here is from genome assembly GCA_049520195.1 of Bacteroidales bacterium. GTDB lineage: Bacteria > Bacteroidota > Bacteroidia > Bacteroidales > FEN-979 > FEN-979. Next base: position 738 of record JBEKQA010000238.1, on the reverse strand, counting down.
CGATTGAAGATATGCCCTTTGTTCTGCCGCGGGAAGTCCGGTAAAGGTCCCTCCGAAAAATCCCACTTCTATCTCAGTGTTCTTCCCGGGCAACGTAGAAAGGTGCTGGTTGAGAATCCTAACGACCTCATTTACTGAAGGCTTTACTGTTTTTCCACTTATCCGGTATTGATTGCAGAAGATACAATGAAATGGACATGCCTCCATCGGAATAAAGACAGGGATCGTAAAATGCCGTTTCTTTTCAGCGCTCATCATTTCACTGTAAAATTAGCATTTATTAACCTGTTGAGCAGCATACCTGTGTCGTTCACATTCAGATTTTTAAGGACAGATGGGCAAATTATACTGACTTAGATTGAGTTTCATTTACAGACGGAGAACGATCTTTTATCCATTTATTCAATATTCACAATCCCTGATTTAAATCCACAGGGACATAATGTATTGACGATCATAAAATGGCTTGTTACATTTCTAACAACCTATTGGTTTTTTTTATAATTTTGCACGTTTTTTACCTGGCAACCCCAAGGAATTGATGAAAACGAAATATCCTGAATATAAAAACCTTGACCTGCCGAAGACAGGGGATACGATCCGGGCTTATTGGGAGCAGCATGGCATCTTTGAGAAGAGTCTCAGAATGACCAAAGGCAAAGCTCCTTTCATATTCTATGAAGGTCCACCATCAGCCAATGGCATACCCGGGATCCATCATGTAATGGCCAGGGCGAT
>JBEKQA010000237.1:0-4248 GCA_049520195.1 Bacteroidales bacterium | reverse complement strand
TACAAAGATTCAAAGATCTTTACAGATCTAAGAAATGTGCTAAACGACTTGGTTAATTCATTCTTTTCAGAGGTTGTGATGAATTCTGCATCTGTACCTGTTATTATTACCGATAGCGACAGAAATCCAATCAGGGATGAGAATGGAAAAATTGTTTCAGGAAATATTCCTGACAACAAAATGAAGAATGCTGCTTCTGTCAGGGCCACGATTGAGGCTATGGCGTCGCATAATACTCCCATCAAAGTCAACCTTGCCGAAAGGGGAACACGATATATCTTTTACGAAGATTCTTTTTTGCTGACAAAGCTGAAGTTTTATCCATTCATCCAATTGGCGGTGATCGGGGTTTTTCTCTTTATTGCTTATCTGTTATTCAGTCAGGCCAGAAGATCGGAGCAAAACCAGGTATGGGTAGGTATGGCTAAAGAAACTGCTCATCAGCTTGGGACCCCTCTATCATCCATGATGGGTTGGGTAGAGTTACTTAAGCTGAAAGGGGTAGACCGGGAAACACTTGTTGAAATAGAAAAAGACGTAAATCGCCTGGAAACAATTACAGACAGGTTCTCGAAGATCGGTTCCCAGCCAAGACTTGAATCTACGGATATCGTGAAACTGATTTATGAATCAATATCATATATTCGTTCTAGGACGACCCCAAAAGTTAATTTCAAAATTAACCCTGAGCCGAACCGGGTGATTATGGTACCTGTTAACATTCACCTTTTTGAATGGGTTATTGAAAATCTATGTAAAAATGCAGTAGATGCTATGGAAGGGAGCGGTGCAGTCAATCTGGATATCATTGATGATGATAATAATGTAATTATCGATGTTACTGATACAGGAAAAGGTATTCAGAAATCTCTTTACAAGACCATTTTTAATCCTGGTTACACAAGTAAACAAAGGGGTTGGGGACTTGGTCTTACATTATCGCGGCGAATCATTAACAATTACCACTCCGGTAAGATCTTTGTTAAATCATCTGTGATCAATAAAGGAACGACTTTCAGGATTTTACTGAATAAGAAGAAGTAGCACATGTCCGGCATTTATATTCATATTCCATTCTGCAGAAGAAAATGTCATTACTGCAACTTCTTCTCACTAGCTTCAACAAAGTACAAGGATAGATTTCTTGATACTTTAAAAGAAGAAATTTACCTTAGGAAAGATTATTTAGGTGGTAATCAGGTTCAATCGATATACCTTGGTGGAGGAACTCCATCAATACTTAAAATGGAAGAAGTAAACAGCATCCTGGAATTCATCAGAAAATATTTTTTACTGGGAGAGAATAGTGAGATCTCACTGGAAGCCAATCCTGATGATATAAATCCCGATTTGCTCCATAACTACCTTGATATCGGAATTAACCGCATAAGTATTGGGGTTCAATCCTTTTTCGATGATGATCTTCAGTACCTTAACCGTATTCATTCAGGATTACGGGCAGAGGAGTCAGTTCTTCAGGCAAAAAATGCCGGCTTTACTAATATCAGCATTGATCTGATTTACGCGATTCCGACATTAACCCAGGAAAAGTGGAAGCAGAACCTTGAAAAAGCATTTTTTCTTGATATTCCGCATATTTCTGCATATTCCCTGACTGTGGAGCCCAGAACTGCTTTAGACTTACTTATCCGGAAGAAGAAACTTCCCGGTCCTGTGGAAGAAGATTTTCTGGATCATTTCCGGATCATGATAAAAATGATGAAAGAGCAGGGATTTGAGTATTATGAGATCTCGAATTTTTGCAGAGAGCGCTCTTATTCGCGACACAACAGCATGTATTGGAACGGAACTCCCTATCTGGGACTCGGGCCTTCAGCTCATTCATACAACGGAACTTCCCGTCAATGGAATATTTCCAATATTGTGCAATACGTTGATCAGATCAACAGAAATGAACCGTTTTTTGAATCAGAGGAACTTACTGATATTCAAAAATATAATGAATATGTGATGGTTTCTCTGAGAACCATGTGGGGATGTGATCTGAAAACAATTTCAGAACGATTTGGAGAAGAATCTGCTTCTTATTTTTCCAAATCGGCCGCACCCTATTTAAAATCTGGTGAGATTACTGAAAAATCAAGTATTTACTATCTAACTGACGAAGGAAAACTTTTTGCAGATGGAATTGCTTCAAATTTATTTTATGAATCGTAAGAAGGTTCCTAGTGGTAATTTATTTTCAGAACGATCAACAAAATAAAGTTCTCCTGATTCTTGTTCTATCAGGCCAGAAAAATGGGATCTAAACAGATTTTCGGCAATTAGTGCCGAAAAACCCATAGAATATAGGCTTAGTATAAAAAATCCTGTATCCGGATTCAGTAAATTGTTGCAAGAATTCACCATTTCATTGATCGAATCCTGAAGTATCCATTTTTCTCCTTCAGGTCCACGACCATAGGCTGGAGGGTCAAGAATTATACCATCATACTTATTGCCTCTTTTAACTTCCCTCCTTACAAATTTTAAGGCATCTTCGACAACCCAGTGAATTCCGTTTAATCCGCAGATCTCCATGTTTTCTTTTGCCCAGCTAACTACAGGCTTGACTGAGTCGACATGTACCACATCAGCTCCAGCGGCCCTTGCTGCCAGGGATGCCCCACCGGTATATGCGAAAAGATTCAAGACCTTTTGAGGGTGATCTGAAACCTTTTTTGATTTTAAAAGGTCATAGATAAAATCCCAATTTACGGCTTGCTCAGGAAACACCCCAATGTGCCCGAATGAAGTCAATCCCAGACGGAACTTCAGGTGCATTTTTTTAAATGAATAGAAGATCGTCCATTGATCATTCATTCCCGGTTTTAATTTCCAATCACCTTTTTCACCAATTTCCTGTTTTGAGGGGTCTATTCCTTTTTTTCTTGTATAACGGGCATTGGTTAACTTTCCCCATTCTGTTTCGGATAATGATTTAGACCAGACGGCCTGAGGTTCAGGACGAGCCAGTATATATTTACCGAACCGCTCGAGTTTCTCAAGACCCCCGGTATCAATAAGTTCATAATCTTTCCAATTTTTGGGAGTAAGTAGTTTCATCTCAGGTAAGTTCTTTAATAATAAGTATTTTCAGGTTTGATTTCCCTGTGTTGGCCCAACTTCGTAACATACCCTTATTGACATGAACACATGAATTTGCACCGACATTGACATGATTATTGTTGATCTCAAGAGATCCCATTCCTTCAATAACAAAAAATATCACATCAAATGGCTGACTATGACTCTCCATTTTTTCTCCGGCCTTTAGCGTCAGATGAACTACTTCCAACTTATCTGATGTAAAAAGAATCTTCCCATTGAGTGCAAAAGGAACCTTTGAGGCATTTTCAAGATGTGTAATATCAAATGGATTCATGAAATCAGATGTTCTAATTCATCACAATTACTTTCCATTTATCTTCACGTTCCTTGGCAGCTTTGTCCCAACCAGGAATTACAGTCTTCAGAAACTCTTCTTTTTCCTTTCTCAGTTGGTTCATATCGAGACCGATGAATTTCTGTGCTTTTTCTTTTGTGGCAATATCGGGATAAGGGATTTCATTGTTTTGTCCCAATTTTGCCAGCAATCGGGCCAGAAGAACCCGGGCATCCTGTGTTTCATGCATACCGTTACCTATGATCCTGGTTACCTCTACCGGAGAATGGAAGGATGCCCCATGGCTGGCTGTTGCATAATCCCAGAACCATTGACCCTGGCGGATCTTCATCAGAATGGACTCCATATCTTTATTTGTGGCACCGGCATCCCAAGCAGCTTTTGCTTCCACAGTTGCTTTAACAAGTTCTATCTCAAGCTTATCCCTGATCTCTTTTACTTTTTCCTGGCGTTCGTAAACATTTTCACGCAAAGACTCTTCACTTTCACGATGACATGTCTGGCAGGTTCCTGAAATGTTAGCCAATGGACTCACAATCCGGTGACTGGTAAACTTTTGTCCTCCTTCTTTTACATATGGCATATGGCAGTCGGCACATGCTACCCCACGGTCGGCATGGATCCCGGTAAGATAAATCTCATAATCCGGATGTTGAGCTTTCAATACGGGGGCTTTACTCAGTTGTTGTGTAAAATCAGAGAAATTTATTTCATTGTAGTATTTTAATGCAGAATCAGCACTCGTTCCATATTTCCAGGGAAAGGTCAGATACGCGATGCCATCAGCATCGTTTCTATGTTTATCGAAGTAATATTCCACATGACACTGTGCGCAAACAAGG
>JBEKQA010000236.1:0-4289 GCA_049520195.1 Bacteroidales bacterium | reverse complement strand
TCATGCTCCTTCAGGGCTTGGGTAATCTGGCTTTCGGTAAATCTTGATTTTTTCATACTACAAGTGTAAAATTAGACAATTATGCCTATTTTTAACCTGTAGGATTTTTGGGGATACTTACAAAACGATATACGAAGAAATATTTTTAATCTGTTTTCTACCAATCTTGAATTAGTAAACGAGAGAATGGGAATTCAATCTGATGGTAACCTTGGTTTTGGCCAAAATAAAATACCAGAAAGAACCTATCTATGTCCCCTATGCATGAAAGGGTTTTATGAGTCTGACCTTGATCAAAACAAAGAAAACCCTCTAACTCTTGAGGATTTGCCACCAAAATCAATAGGGAACAAACTTTATATCTTGACATGCAAGAAATGTAATAATGAATCGGGATATAATTTAGACTACTTGATAAAACAACAATTATCAATAGACCCATTTCTAAAAGGAACTATCAATTCCGGTATTACCGCCAATTTTAATCTTGGAGATAACAGATATGCAAAAGGGAAGTTAAACATTATTGGGGAAGAACAACTTCATTTTGATATACTTTCAACAAGTAATCAATTCCTTAAAACCTCGTTTAATCGCTTTATTAATGACAAAAGTAAAGCCCCTTTTACAATAAAATATCCAATTCCTAATAATCAAAAGCTCAATCTTGCATATTTAAGAATAGGATACTTAATATTCTTTAATTATTTCGGATACCTGGCCTTGTTTGATAAGAACTTGAAAATGTTAAGAGAACAACTTAGTATGGTCAATGATTATGAACACACAAAGGTTGTAATCATACGAAATTTAGAAAATAAGAATGTCTCTGAGGGTGCATACATTATAAAAGCTCCCGAATACTTAAAAGCCTATCTTGTAATAATAAAAACCACAGATAAAATAACTGAAAAAGAAATCGGAATAGTAATTCCGGGGCCGGGTGAAGAAGGTTTAAATTGTTATAATAATTTCTTTTTACATAAAGAAAGTAACAAAATAGAAATGATAAATGTTTCTTATAAAGACCTTATTTCAAAAATTGAAACTATTGATGCATATCACACTTTTTATAAGGACATTAATTAGCGATACCTGGCAAGCAGCTAAAGCTATTGCTGCACGAACTCGTGATCGCTGGCACGATCATTGGTTCTCCGTACTGACTTTAGCTGCCACTCGTCAAACTGTCAAAAACTCTTCTTTTGTCAACATCAATTTTAATTAACATTATTAATAGCTTGAGGTGTGGTATAATATCCAAGCTCTTACATGCAGCTAACCCCGACTTGATTCAATGGTTTCATAATTGTTCCTCGATCAATTGCTTTATCGCTTTTGCATCATTAAGTGCAAAACGATGTGCGGCTATGATACCTTCACCGAAACTGGTTATCGTTATCGAAGTGCCGATGAAACTCGTGTTGAGTTCCACGGAAGATATTTTCGAAAAAGGGATTAGAATAGTATCATATCCGAGAAGATAAACCCTGCGCTTTTTGTAAATTACAGAGCTATCGTTTATCTCAATTGTGTCAGGGTTTATCAAAGAGGCTCCCCTTGTGATGGCTGCTCTAAATCTGGTCATTTTCTTTCGTTGTTGTCTGATTAGTTGACACTGACCAAAATATAAAGGTCACCGTAATCCACCCTTCCTCGTTGGATTTCCAGTCCTTCATTTATTATTGGTTGAAAGTGTTTGCATGTAAATGGCACCATCTTTTCTGAAAACCAGCAAAACTTTCTTACCAATTCTACAATATAAATCCTCTGCATTTCACAGATGATGGCTGGAAATGGCCTCAGATTGTCGGTCAAGAAATCCTTGATATTTTTCTGTAAGAACCGCTTTCTTAATTCTTCCATGACCGGTGACAAAGTTGAGACATATCCACAAGATAAAAAAACCGTTGTGAATTATTCCCTGCCAACAGCAAACAACCTCCTACAATATTGGATGACCTTAAAACCGGGTATAGATAATATTTCTTATATCTTGAAAACATCAGTAGATCTTGGTGTTTCAGAACCAATATCAGTGATTTAATCAGCTTTATTGATTGGAAATATCATTTTTCTCAAACTCGACCCGAAAACTTTAATATATAACCATATCAGAACTCATCAGTTCTTAAAAAATAATCACAAAAAACTATGGAAAGTATTATTAAACATGGAAAACACTATAACCAACACCTATTTCGATTGGACGATGGATTAAACACAAAGTTGTTAAATCACATGGAGGAAAATGAAATGACCTTAACGGGTGTCGTCAGGAAAAGCCTTCGTGTCTATCTAGAAAAAGATGAATCAAAGAAGGAGACCATTGAAGATGGTGAAAAAATAATCCCACAGAAATGAAAGTCGATATAAATCTTTTAAAGGAACATCCATTAAACAAGGAAATTTATGGAATGGACAATGAAGAACAAGTGATCGAGTTGGTCGAAAAAATAAGAAACTCAGGTTGGATAAAGCCAATTATTATAACAAAAGACTTCACAATCGTTTCCGGTCATCTTCGGACACGCGCAGCAAAACAATTAGGATATACGGAAATCGATTGTGAATTCATTGATGGTGATCCGGATAAACAACTGGAACTATTACTGAATGAGAATGCTTATCGTACCAAAACTACACTTCAGAAAACCAAGGAAGGTGAATACTATCGTCAGATAGAAAGTAAAAAGGCCTATGAAAGACAAATAGCTGGAGTTAACCTTGGGGTTTCAGAAACCCAAGGTCGCACAAATGAAATAGTAGCCGGAAAAATTGGATTGTCAGAATCTTCGTATAAAAAATCACAAAAGGTTCTTCACGAAATGGAGAAAATTGTTGATCCCAGTCTACAATGGCTGATTGGAGAAACACTTAATACCGATATCACTGCCGCGGACAAACTCGTTGAAAAGCCAATTGAATTCATGCAGGCAGTCAGTGAGAGGATCGATGGTGATGTCAAGAATGTAGGTAAGATGATTCGTCAATTGGAACGCGAAGAACTATGTAAGACAATACCGTTACCACCGGGAAAATATCAGGTGATTTATATTGAATACGGCACTAACCCCATCGACCAACATTATCAATTACCACTCGCTGATGTAGGTGAAGATAATTCTGTGTTATTCTTCTGGACAACTCCACCCACGCTTGAACAATCTTTGAAAATGATCAATGGTTGGGGATTTCGGTATAAAACAGCTTTTCTGTGGAACAAGGATGTCCTTTCGGAAATAAGTGATCTCGCTGAAATATTATTATTTGCTGTCAAAGGAAATCCTCCAATGATTAAACAAACCACCGAACACGGTGTAGTGGAAAAACCACCAATGGTACGACAGATGATTGAACAAGTTTATAAAGGTTCTAAGATTCTGTTAACCCTCGGGGAAGGATGGCGTGATTGGTAAGCAGGTATAAAAATGGGGAACTCCCATCAAAGTGTTCCCCATTTTCAAAAAATAATGATGAATGAAATGTACACGATTAACGTGGATTACTTGGAGTTCCGCTGTCAGGATAAAAGCGGTTACATCTCCAACTTTGTTTCAAACACTCCTAATAGGTTATATATAATTTCTCCAACAGTCAAATTGGTTAAAACATCAGATTTTAAATATTACAGCCGATGGTTTCTAAAATGTTTTGACATCCTGATAAACAATGAAAAAATAGGGTTCCTTTACACAGACCCTCTCAGGAACAGCTACTATTCTGTAAACGAAATTATCTCAATCAGGATAGACAATCAGGTGCTTTACAGGCCAGACATCAACTTGATTTTGAGACAGGTGATTGATGAACTGCAATTGACCCCAAAGAGTATTACCCGTTTGGACATCGCTTATGATACCGATAAGGATCTACTAAAACGATTTAAACGGCTGTACAACCAAATAGGCAGGTACACGTATAAAAATCGTGGAAAGACAACCGTCAATGGTACTGGCGTCTATGATACCCAAATCAACATTGGTAGCCTTCGTAGTCAGGGAAAGACGGTCATCATTTATGATAAATCAACACTACTCAGGCAGCAGAGTAAAGCGTATCTGGATGGGTTATATAAAACTGTATTCGGAGAGAAGGATGTTTACCGTGTGGAAGTCCGTGTCACCAGTAAAACCACAGGTAAATATGATATTGAATTATATAAACTCGGTGATAAAGGGTATCTGGAATCATTATTTGAGGATCTTGGAGGGTCACTGCTGGATTTCAGATATAAACCAAGTAACCGGAATACCACTCGTCAGGACAAAATCAAGTTTGTTGATTTG
>JBEKQA010000235.1:0-4366 GCA_049520195.1 Bacteroidales bacterium | reverse complement strand
AGTTTCAACAAGCCGGTCACAGACAATCATGAATGCTTTTATATGATGTTCATTGAATTTCTTTTGAGAGGGATTCCATTTTTCCCTTGTGTAATTGTTTGTTCTTCATAACGTAAGACCATTGAGGAAACCGGCGAATATCTGAATATAACCCGTTTGTTTTGCCCGGTTTTATACTTATTGAATATTGCCTTCCCGAAATGAGGCAGGTCATTCTCATCGAAAGTGACAATCTCAATAATCTTTTGCATCTCTGTCAGATCTTTTCCCTCCCAGCCAAGAAGTGTGTATATTTTTCCATTGTCCGTCTTTTCAGTGATAAGTTTATAATACAATGCCCCGTACCAGTCTGCTGAACTTAAATTACTATGTTCCGGCTCAGGAATAGAGTCTGAACGGTCTCTGAGTTCAATAATCTTGTAAAGGGCTTTATTGCTCTTTTCCTGGATCTGAAAAAAACAGAAGTAAAGATTCGAGCCATTAGATATAGGTATATTCCAATTATAGATGCGGAATTTTTTATCCTGGGAAGTAAGTTTTGCCAGTTTTTTCAGGGAATCAAAGGGATAAGAGAATGAGCCAGGCAATTCAAGGGTAGTTCTTAACTTTTCTTTGAATATAAGGTTAAGAGATTGCCTGACAGAATCATTATCAGTTTTCAGAATTTTCTTCTCAATAGATACCAATAAATTTTCTGCTGCTGATAAATTCATCTCTTCCTGAGCTAGCAATGAGAAGGAAAAAACTGAAAAAAGGAAGACGATCAAGAAAAGACAACGGGTAAACATAAGCACCTTTTATATTTAAACGTTCAAAGCTAATTCATTATTTTCATTCGTTTAACTTTGCAGCAAAGATAATAGGATGAATTGGAAACAGAGAATAAACCCTTTTATATTCCTGGGCAACTTTCTCAAGGATTTTCTTGATAAGAAAAACAGACGGGACGATCTGTTATTTTCAGACCTTGAAGCTGCAATTGACCAGGCAAAATCGAAGAATCAGTGGTTCACCAGTGAAAGCATAGACAAGGTACTTCTGTATTGGAGTAATAATCTCAGGCAGGAAATACTGGAAGAATGGATTATACCTTATACAAATTTGTTGAAAGGAGAACCCAGGGAAAGAAATGTAGCGGTGATCATGGCTGGGAATATTCCTTTAGTGGGATTTCATGATTTTATGACTGTGTTGATTTCCGGAAACCGTTTCATCGGACGCCTTTCCTCGGATGACACAGAATTACTTCCTGCCATTGCACGTATCCTGATTTCTTATGATGCTGGTTTACAAGAATATATAACATTTACAAAAGAACGGCTCTCAAATTTTGATGCTGTTATTGCAACCGGCAGTAACGCCTCTTCAAATTATTTCAATTACTATTTTTCGAAGGTTCCCCATATCATCAGAAAGAACCGGAATGGCATTGCAATACTTACAGGCAATGAAAATGAACAGGAATTATCCGGTCTGAGCGATGATATCTTTCTTTATTTCGGATTGGGATGCAGGAATATATCAAAGCTTTATCTGCCTGAAAATTATAACTTTGAACCACTTTTTAAGGCCTTCCTCAATTACCGGAATTATTCCTTGCATCACAAATGGATGAACAACTACGATTATTACCGTTCAGTATTTCTTCTTAATCAAATTCCTACCCTGGATAATGGATTTGTCCTTCTGAATGAAAATAAGGCCATTTCGTCACCTCCGGCTGTTTTGTACTATGAATTTTATAAAAGCATGACTGAATTATCAGATCAGCTTTCAAAGCAACCCGATGAAATTCAGGTAATTGTATGTAAAGAAAGAATTCCCGGATATTCCTGTTTACCGGGTCAGGCACAATTTCCCGGATTATCAGACTACGCTGACGGAATCGATACCATGAACTTCTTATTGGAATCATCTCTCTGATTTAATTTCCTCATCCCCTGCATATGAATTTCCCTTCCCTTTTGGGGGAGGGGGTTAGGGGTGGAGTAATTGGCTCTAGGGCGAGGAGGTTCATAAGCCCAATAAATCAGCCCTAATTTTAGGATAATAAAATTTTTTTAAGATTATTATTTTTTAATGTATTTGTTGTACATTTGTAAGAAATTAAAACCGTGATTTATGGCTGTCTCTTATAAGAATGTGATTACCAGGGAATACTCCGGCAGAGTAGGGGATATTGTGTTCAGGAATTACAACGGGAAGTCGGTCATGGCCAAGCGGCCCGACTGCTCGAAGGTAATTAAGACCGCAAGACAAATGGTGTTTATGAATAAGTTTGCCAGGGGGGTAAAATTTGGACTATTTGCCAAGGATAATCCTGCACTCTGCGAGGATTACAATAAGAAAAGGCCGGACCTGAGTCCGTATCATGCAGCTATCTCTGATTATATGACGAGACCGGTTATCGAGCGTGTTGATGTGAGTGAATATCAAGGACATCCGGGAGATGTAGTCTCCGTTTCGGCCTGGGATAAATGGAATATTGAAGGGGTTGGCGTAGTGATCTTTAATTCCTTAGGAGATATTATTGAGTTCGGAGAGGCCGTTCCAAAAGAGTTTTCGGGTAACACCGAATGGGATTATACGGCAACGGTGGAGAACGTCGACTATAAGTCTTGCCGGATTCTTGTCCGCGTCAAAGATCGGCCAGGCAATACCGTCGAGGCTGAGGTTGATGTAGGCGGGACATAGAAAGTAGTAACGCGTGACGCTTAATGCGCCCATTGAATTAAATTTCAACATTATTTCTTTAAAAGTCAATTAGCTGGCATGGAAGAGGTGTGCCTATGCGGGAAATTTTTGTGTCAAATCCATCCCTAATTCCTGATTTACACTCATAATTCATTATTCGTTGATCAATATTCGATATTCAATCCCCATATTCTCTAATTTCCATATTTTTATATTCCTATTCCTCTCATCTAAACAATACCCTCCCCATACCGAAACCATAGTCTTCCTTCGTTCTTTCTTCGTTTATCATTCGTCTTTGGTATAGGTGACCTATATCGATGGAATAATGCTTAAATAAGTATGGATATCACATGCAAGTACAATGACAGATTGCAATCTGTTACTTCGAATTGAAATCAGAATTGAGCAGAATTACAAATTCCACTCAGCACTAGTAAGAGGATATTTGTGTTACGCGTCACGATATTTCAGATTCCAACAAATTTTGCTCAGACGGGAAAAATTTAATGGATAGATTGTTGGTTATTCAAAGAAAAATATTTACTTTTGCACGCTAAATTTGAAATTCATAAGAAAATGAAGAAAGATATTCATCCTAAAGAATATAGACTGGTTGTCTTTAAAGATATGTCTAACGATTATGCTTTTATGTCCAAATCAACTGTTCAGACAAAGGAAACCATAGTATGGGAAGATGGCCTGGAATATCCGCTGGTCAAGCTTGAAATATCACACACATCCCATCCGTTCTATACCGGGAAAATGAAATTGATTGATACAGCAGGCCGTGTCGATAAATTTAAGAGCAGATATGCAAAACATCTCGAAAAGAAGATCGATCAGTAAGAATATAACCTCCGATATCCTGGCCTCCTTTTTTATTGACAAGGAGGCCTTTTTTTATCTTATAAAGCAATAAATCCTAACTTAGCCGTTAATATTTTTTGAACGAAAAGTAGAAGTAGATTACCAAATATTGAATGAATATGAATTATATTCTTTTTGACGAAAGTAATGTCCGGACGAACTTGTTACCATTAACATATATGCGTCCGGTTGGAGATATCCGGATAGGAATTCTGACAATCCGTGAAAAATGGGAAAAACGTCTTAATGCAAAGACATCTTCACTGACAGATAATTACCTTTCAGTTAAATATCCTACAGTTAAAGAAGAGGTAAATGTTTTGATCAATGGTTCTGTCTGTCCGACTGATGAGATCATTGATCTGATTAAGAAGTTGGGACCAGGCCAGACTATCGTTTCAGACGATACGATAATTGCTGTACATATGACTGAGGCTGAATTGGATAATCCCGTTGATCCATCTGCAGAAGGTATAGAGGAACTTGAGGTGAAAGAACGTCCTTTACAGATAAGCCATACATGGGAAATATTTTCAAAAAATGATCTGGCTATTCGTGATGATTTTGAGTTTTTAACCAAAGGCAGGAAATCACAACCTCTCAATCAAACCAATGTTGTTTTAGGAGAGAACCCTGTATTTATTGAAAAAGGAGCAAAGATCAATTGCGCTGTGCTTAATACAACGAATGGACCTATATATGTTGGCGCTCATGCTGAAATCATGGAGGGTTCCATGTTACGGGGACCAATTGCTGTCTGTAATAATGCCCAGGTAAAGATGTCGGCTAAAATTTATGGACC
>JBEKQA010000234.1:0-5166 GCA_049520195.1 Bacteroidales bacterium | reverse complement strand
GACGATTATGAATAAGATTACTGATTATCCAATCCTGATCAATATTGTGGATCATTATTGTCTGCATGTCTTTTATGTACCCGTTAAACATTACTTTAGAGGGCTTCTTTTCAACGATAGAATCCTGAGTAAACCCATTCATGGAAAGAGATAATAAAATAAGGATCAGGAGAGATGGAAGAAGAATTACTCCTAACTGATCCCTGCTTAATATCGGTAAGGTAATTCTGAGCATTCTATCAATTTATTAATTCTTTAAAACATCGCTGACGATCTTTCCGTCTTCAAGTGTGATCACCCTCCTTGCTTTTGCAACCACCCTTGCATCATGCGTCGAAAAGATAAATGTGATGTTTTCTTCTCTATTAAGCTTCTCCATGATTTCAAGAAGGTTTTCCGCGGACTTTGAATCAAGATTGGCGGTAGGTTCATCGGCAAGAATAAATTTTGGCTTGGATGCCAGTGCTCTTGCAACAGCAACCCTTTGCTGCTGGCCGCCTGATAATTTGTTTGGCCGGGTATTAATTTTATCGCCCAATCCAACTGACCCAAGAAGCTCGATGGTTCGTTTGTCGCGAAGTTCTTTACTAACTCCCTGGAGTTGCATAATGAATTCAACATTCTCTTTCGCTGTCAACACAGGGATGAGGTTAAATGACTGGAACACAAAGCCAATATTCCGCATCCTGAAATCGATAAGTTGTCTTGATTTTAAGCCTGTAATATCTTTGCTATCGATCATGATCGTACCAGCACTTGGGGTATCAAGACCTCCCACCAAGTTCAGCATGGTCGTCTTGCCGGAACCCGAGGGCCCGACGATACTCGTAAATTCCCCTTGTTTGAAAGAAAGATCGACGCCATTCAAAGCATAAACCGGCATTGTTTTTTCATCATAAACCTTGCTCAGGTTCTTTATTTCTATGATGTTCATATCGCTTTTATTTTCTATAAATTATTTTAATTCATTTGCTATCTGATTATTCTACCCTTATCGCTTCCACCGGATTCAGTTTTAGTGCTTTTCTCGCCGGCATGATGGCAGACAGGATACCGGTGCATAAAATCATGATGCATAGGTTAATATAAAACTGAGTCTTTATAAAAGGATAGATCTTAGGATCAATTCCAAAGGCCTTGAGCCCTTTTGACGTGGCTGAAAGATCAATTCCATGTTTTTGGAAAAATGCAATCAGACCTATACTCATCATTATTCCTATAACACCACCAATCGCTGTCAGGAAAATAGTTTCCATCATGATCATTCTGAATACCCTTGATTTGCTCATCCCCACAGCCATCAGCATTCCGAGCTCATGCGTCCGTTCAAAAACGATCATAAGCATCGTATTGACAATCCCAAAGGCCAAGGCAAAAAGGATGATCCCGAGGATAATATAGATTTCAATTGCGATGGCAGAGGTCATGATCGACATATCCGGACGGATCTCCATCCAACTCTGGATGTCAAGGTCTTTCAGCTTCAATTTTATCGCAGCCTGGGTCGCAGGAATAAGGTCATTATCGCTTAATATGATAGCTATTTCCTGGATGCCGTTATCGTGTCCGGCTATCAGATCAAGATCTGTCTTCTTAACAAATACAGTGGTTTCGTCAAACCCAGTATTCGAAGTCTGATAGATCCCATTCACCGAGAATGCCCCTTCAGTAAGATTCCCTTCAGGATCCTGAAAACGGATCACTATTTTCGATCTATACCTGACCTTAAGCTTTTGTGCTAATTTAAGCCCTATAACTACCTGGTTTTTTTTAGTCCCTATGAAGAACCTCCCGTTGCTATCGGGGATAGAGGTATACAGGCTGCTTACCAGTTTCTCTTTAGCCGGATCTACACCAACGATTTGGATCCCAGCTGCAGAATTTGGGGAAGCAGCCATGCCGTTCATCCTTGTCCTGACACATACTGCTTTTACTCCCGGCTCATTGGCGATAATTCTTGCAATGCTATCCGCATGTGGGATTGCGTATATTGATTCGTAATTCTTAAGAAACCGGGGATCATGAACCTGAAGGTGCGAAACTTCATTATTGATGCCGTTCCTAATCTTTTGCTCGACCATGCCAGTAAAAATGGAAACGGTAAATATACCTCCGACCAGGCCAAGAGTTATTGCAGTAATGACAATAAGGCTTCTAACCTTATTTCTCCAAACATTCTTAAAAGCAATCTTAAAAATCATAATCTCTTATTTATGAAGAGCTTCAATAACCCTTAGTTTAAAGATCTTTCTTACGGGGTAGATGCAGGTCACCAATACAATCAGTAAGACTGCGACTACATTCCCGATGATGAATGCCGGTTTCAGCGCCAATGGCATCAATGGTTCAATACCAAAGGCGATAAAAGCCTGGGCCATACCCCCCCAGAGATGAACCGGATAAATTTTAAAATAGATCATTATTGGAAGAGCTGCAACAACACCTGTCAATACTCCGATCAAACCAATCATGATCATTTCAAGAACCAGGATTATCGCCAAACGTGTTTTCTGCATCCCGATTGAGACGATTACTCCAAATTCCTTAAATCGTTCGTTGGTCATCATGATCACTGTACCAAAAATCCCAAAACCGACTATCATATAAAGGATGGTGATGATGATTGTACCACCTGCAGTTTTCAGTTTAAGTTGTTGCATGACCTCAAGCATGATCTCATCCCACTTCATAATCTCATAATCTTCACCTTTTGTCCTGCTTTTAAGGTCAGCAACTGTCGCATTTATTTCCTCCGGGTTTTTGAGAGTCAATGAAAGTGAAGTTATCCTGTTATCTGCGTTGAAAAATTCCTGTGCCGTCGGAAGATTCATATAAACCATTTGGTTATCGAGTACAGGTGAGGGAAAATGAAGCAATCCGGAAACAGGGTATTTCCCTGCCGCGCTAACACCATGATATCCCTGCCCGAGGAGTATCAATGTATCGCCGGTGGTGATTCCAAGAAATGATGCAAGACCTTCGGCGACAAGAACACCTTTACCAGTGCCATCCAGGTATTTTCCTTTAATAACCTTCGCTGAGAGTCGGGTCAGAGCATCTTCCTTTACCGGATCTGTTCCTGTAAGCAGGACCCCCTTGGTTTGTTTCCCGAAAGATGATAGCGCAAAATATTCCA
Organism: Bacteroidales bacterium; assembly: GCA_049520195.1. Classification (GTDB taxonomy): domain Bacteria; phylum Bacteroidota; class Bacteroidia; order Bacteroidales; family FEN-979; genus FEN-979. The sequence goes on along the minus strand of JBEKQA010000234.1, from coordinate 2,030 downwards.
GTCGTGGGACTGTTTTTTCAACATTCCTTGTTGTACGGATCAATTTCACGAGAGAATCATTCATCTCTATTGAATTATTGATATCCTTATCGTCCCAGTATCCGTTTTTATGGATCTGAATATGACCTGTGTACGATTGGATTGCTATTTCGATTAAATGGTCAAACCATCCGGTCTGGATCGAACGAACCAGCAGTGCAAGGAAGACCGCCAGAAAAATGGATGCAGCGGTAAGCAGAGTCCTGCGTTTATTCCGCCAAATATTTCGCCAGGCAAGTCTGAAATAACTCATCATAATCACTTAATTTTTTTCATGTTCTGCTGAGAGAAGAAATTCTCGTCTATCTTAATATTGAACTTCATTTGATCAATATGCAGGACCGTCTTCTGTCCCTTTTTGTTTTTAGGTGTCAGTTCAATACGCGTTGGAATGATCCGGTCGCTCGTTTGTTTCAGGTCATAAGAATTTGAAACATTTACCAGTTTATTATCCTCATCGTAATACTCAACCATCCATTGGTCGAACCCCTTCTCTGTCACCCACATAATCACTTTCCCCCACACTACTGAAGCGTCGGGTAATGGAGTAAGTTCAATCTTATAACAATCCTGATCACGAACTTTTTCCTCACCGATGAGTTTATGGGTATAATCAACTACAATAGATGATTCTTTTACAAGGTCATCGTTAGTAAAATCGGAACCCATCCAGGATTGAAGCATCATAGAAGGAGGCAGTTTAATGGTTTTATCGATAGAGGGGACCCAATTCCACATTTCGGTTTTTATTTTCAAGAAGACCTGTCCCTTGTCCTTTGCAGGTGCAGTGATGATCACCATAGAATAATCTTTCCCTTTTGACCAGCTATTCATGGTGATGGTTCTTGTCCAGTCGGGCCGTATGACAGTCATCGTTAGAGTTCCCTGACTGGAAAGTCCGCGGTTCTTGTCATCGGCTTTCTTAATGATTTCATCTGCATTAAGGCCTTGTGAGAATAATCCCTGGATATTTATCAGGAAGAGTGAAACAAGCAATAAATACTTCATATTGATAGTCATAACGTTAAAACTCATTATAAAATTCCAGAATTCTTTTCTTTATCTGATCGAGAGGATAATTCTCAGGATCTGAAATGTATTCAAAAAGTACCCCACTGAATCAGGCTGGCTGAATATCGCCATGTACATTTTCCACAAGATCAGATTTGATTTCAGATGATTGAAAAAACGGTCAAGGTAGAGGACAAATTCTTTATTATCTGAAATACCTTTCTTATCAGGATCGAACATTTCCAACATCACAGACATTATCTCGCGGAAGATGTTTCTCAGTAATTCGTCTTTACTACTGAAATAGTTGTACATCAATCCCTTCGAGATGTGCGCATTTTCTGCAATTTCACTGATTGAAACGGCATGATAACCCTTATTGGCGAAGCATTCAATCGCAGCTCCAATGATCTGTGAGCGCTTAATTTCACGGATCTCCTCAAATTGCTTACTGGTTCTCGGGCACATAGTTTTATGATTGAACGGTCGGTCAAAGATAAATATTATTTTAATACCAAAAGAAAATAATAATAAAAGTGATAGAGTGACAAAGGGAGAGTGGGGAAAATGTGTGAATGATTTAACAAAGAAGTGAAACAGGTAAAGGGATAATTTTTGACCGGTTCTCAAAGCGTGTTATACTATAATACTTCTCCAGAGAGAGGTAAGAAGGACAAAATGACCTATACCGAAGGTAGAAAGAAATTATGACGATTGAAGAACGAACGAAAGACGAACAAAGAACGAATCGAAGACGATTGAAGAACGAACGATGAACGAAGGAAGACAATACAATTGATTGAGGTTCAGCGAACTATTTATACCAGACAGATATCAAGGCATATATAAGTTAATAATTGGGACTGTGAGGAATTTTGTGTAAACGATCTTTGACTGTGTTTAAAGGCTAAATTACAAAAAGATGTTAAATTTAAAGCCACAAACACAGATGAAAATGGAAGACGATGTTCCTTTTGAGA
>JBEKQA010000233.1:0-5554 GCA_049520195.1 Bacteroidales bacterium | reverse complement strand
GACATTTTCTAATGGTAATATTATTGAAGGAACGTTTTTTAAAGGAGAGCGGGATGGATTTTCCAAATTCACTTATAAAAGTGGGGAAACAATTGAAGGAAATTTTGTTAACGGATGTTCTGAGGGTGATTTTACTTTTAAATTTCCTTGCGGAGACAGATGTACATTTTCCTTTAAAAACGGAGCAATAATTCCAAAAGGATCCTATGTTTTTAGTTACGGGAGAATATTAGACATTGATTTTAATGATTTAGCATCAACTAAAAATTTCGAGGTCTTTGAAAAAATTAAAGACAAACTTGCTTTCGTTTGGTATAAAGCGGGCTCAGGAAATAAGAATCCTGAAGTTCTGGAGAAGAACAAAACCCGTGATCGTATTTATCTCATGTTAGCGTATTTATGTGCAGAAAATGGATCTATTATCAAAGATGGTGCATGGGAGGCATGTAAGAAAGATCCATGGATAAATAATCATATTAATTCTTTTCAAATTCCTTTCTTATTGAAATCAATCAATAATGATAGAGCGCTTAAAAATATGTTTTAATAGTTCTATTTCTTGGAAAAACCGGAATTGCTGACCATCACGTGCTGGTCGAGTGTGACCACCATATTAATCTGATAATAATTCATTTAAGATAGTTAATTACTTTCGGTCTTGTGTGGTCAATTTAACCAATTTGTCCAATTTATTCTGGCCAAAAGCAAGCCCCCTGGGAAGATGATACCCGGGACTTAGACAAAAAGCATTAATGATCTCGAGAGAATCGAGAGACACAAAAAAAATCATGAATTCCAGAACTCCTCCTGAAGTTTAGATAGGGATTTTTGATATCCCCATTTGCACTTTCACCGACTGTTTCAACCCGATAATTAGATATTCTCAAGGTGAATTTCTAGCTATTTATGAAACTGATACACCCGTTAATATTGGTAATTCACAATACTTGAAAATTTTCAACCTATTAACAATTGATATCTCAACAAATAAAAGGAGTTCCTCAATCGATTTGTACGTTAGTAATTCTCCCGAATCTGATGAAAATAACAATGATGAATTTATAGAACATGAATAATCAAAAATTTTCCAAGTGAATTTTAAACATCTCCCCTAACCCAGACTGTGATATCGTCATTTTTTATATCGGAAATATTCTTTATCTTAGTGAAAATAACTTAAATTACTGATATGGAAGAAATAACTTTGAAGTCAGAAATGACAAGGGAAACACTGTATAGAACCCTTCACCTCTATCAAGACAGGGATAGGTACATTCTTAGACGGGATTTATATAAATCGAAAAATCGTAGAACTCACTTATTATCCCATGAATTTGAGATTGTACTTATTAGTCTTAAAATTCATCTTCCAAGTGGAAAATTCGGTGATATTGACCACCTAAATCCGGAGTATATTGACCACCCTCTTTCCGTTTTAAATTGACCACCCCGATTTTTATCCATTATCTTTGATTTTATCGGTTAAAAGACGATTATACAAAAATACATTTTTTTATTTTCATTATTTTTATTGATTTAGTTCATTAGGGTTTGTCTTCTTCTTAATGATTCCCCAGCCATTTCAATACGGTGAGCATTGTGAACAATTCGATCTAAAACTGCATCAGCAATGGTTTTTTCACCTATAACATCATGCCATTGAAGCACCGGTAACTGTGCTGTAATGATCGTCGATCGTTTTCCATGGCGGTCCTCAATGATTTCGATTAACGCTGAACGGTTGTGACTATCAAGAGGTTGCATTCCGAAGTCATCAAGGATCAGCAGATCCATCTTTTCAATCCGGGCGATCTCACGAAGGTAAGATCCATCGGCCTTTGCCATCTTTAACATTGCAAAGAGTTTGGATGAACTGGCGTAATAAACTTTATAACCCAACATACAGGCTTGGTTCCCAAGTGCTGAAGCAATATAACTTTTACCAATACCTGTACTCCCGGTGATCAGGATATTTTCGTTTTTGTCGATATAAGTGCATTCAGCAAAACGGTTCAACATATTCCTGTCCAGGTTACGATCGATTTTAAAATCAATCTGTTCCACATTGGCTTTATAACGGAAGCGGGCAATTCGAATGCGACGTTCAATACGCCGGTTATTTCTGTCGTCCCATTCTGCTTCGATTAAAAACGAGATCAACTCATCGGCGGTCATTTGAACCTGACTTCCATTTTCCAAGCTGGTTCTGAAGGCAGCAGCCATGCCGTGCAACTTCATTTGTTTCATTTTCTGAAGGATTGTTTCATTCATAATTACTGGATTTATGGTTCATGATCATCAAAACAACTCACCCTATCAGATCGGTTACTATTTGACCTGATAAGGTGAGCGTTTAATTAAATTTATGCGTAATAGGTGTTACCACGGATATTTCCATGTTTTGGCATGATGGTGCTATCATGGTCCGGATCTAACGGAACACTGTCAAGACGTTTATCAAGTATGGTCAGGATCGTCTTATAACTGAAGTCACCATAAAAGTTTGCCCGATTACAAGCGGCGTTGAGACGTTCATTACCAACTTTGTTTGCATAATTTAGGATTCCCTGGCAGGTTTTATAAGTTTGCTCCGGATGCTGTCTGAGTGAGAGTATATGGGTAATGTACTTTTCCGTGTGTTCACCGATTGCCTTTGCCCGTTCAATAAACTTTTCCGGAGTCCAATCGGCCTGGAACTTGTGTTTAGTTGCCAGATGATCATCAACTGTGGTGTACATAAATGGCCTGCGATTCCTCTTGTGTGAAGCGATGTGTTCGTGCCTGTAATAGATGTCAACCTGATTCTGGCTGTATAATATCGATACCTTCTTACCAATGTAACGATATGGAACACTGTAATAATGTTTGTCTTCACCAAGGCACACATGATTATTCTTTGATACCGTTGAAACCCGTTTATTTTTCAATTCGTATCGATAGGGTGATAATGGCTGAAGTGTTGACCTTTCAATCTCTTCAAACATCTGACGGCGACTATAAGGACGTCCCTTAAGAGGATTATTGTTGTGAATGACCAACAGCTCCCATATGGCAACATTTAACGCTTCAATCGATGTAAATTCTTTCTCCCGGATGACAGTATAGATCACTTGATAAATGATCTTTACGGCACCTTCAACAAGAGCCTTATGCCGTGGCTTATAAGGACCAGCCGGAAGTGCCGCCATTTTATAATGCTCTACAAAATCCCGGAACGATTCATTTAGAGTGGGTTCATATTTGCTGCATTTTATTACTGCTGATTTGAGGTTATCCGGAACAATGGCCTGGGGAGCGCCCCCAAAGTAATGCAATGCATTTTCACAGGCACCAATAAAGTCCTCCTTGCGTTGACTCATCGTGGCTTCTACATAGGTCAATTGGCTTGCTCCAAGAATAGCTACAAAGACTTCTACCTTGCAAACCTCCCCGGAATCCGGGTAAACGATCTGTAACTTCTCTCCGGCATAATCCACATACATCTTGTCTCCTGCCTTGTGGTCCACATGCATTGTGGTATTGGTACGTTTCGACCACTGTCTGTAATGTGCATGGAACTGCGTGTGTTTAAAGCCATCAGGATACTTTATTAAGTATTCTTTCCAAAGCCGATATAACGTATTGCCCTTCTTTTTAAGAGCTTTATCGACTTCGGGAAAATAGGATAACAGAGCTTTAAGCCGGGCATCCGGCTCTTTGATTTGTTTGAACAAAAAGAGGGTTTCCAAGTCTGAATCCTTCATGATCAGAATCTCCTCCAGCGACTTGTTCATAGCAATAAACTGCCGGATGTAGCTCTTTACTGAATTCCGTGAAACGTTTGTTTTACGGCTGATTGTTTGTTTTGGCACACCCTCGGTGTACATCTGCAAAATTTGTTTAACTTTGTTCATAGCGATTAAGTTGTTAGACATAATGATAAATGTTGAGAAAATTAATTGCTCGCAACATTACCAATTATGTTGTCCTTAATCGATAAAATCTTTGAAAATAGATGGTCAATTTCCTCCGGAAACCAGGTGGTCAGTTTGCTCCGGAAAAGGGGTCAAAAACAGCCCTTTCAGAGGTGGTCAATTTGTTCCGGAATCAGGTGGTCAATATCACCGGATTCTCCAGTCAAACCCTTTGGCAGCTAAATTTTCAAATGAGAATTTACGCTTTAAAATTTTTTCGGTGTAGGGTTTCAGGATTTCGATTAAATTTATTTCCGGGTCCAGCTTTTGTTCGATACCTTCCAGGAGAACGATCCCTCTCATTAACAGGTAAAGATATTCGGGAAGAGTAACATCGTTTTCCTGGAGAAGGGCTTTCAACTGTTTGATGGTTTTGCCAACATCAATATTTTCCAGGGATGATGCGCTTATCATTTCGACTTCACGGAATAATCAACTGCGATTTTCTTGATAGTGGACACAAATTTTTCGGGATTCTTCCGGATTAAAAACAAAATAAGATCTTCCAGATTTTCTTTATCTGAAGGCATCAAACTGACCATTGTCCCGAAATCAATGAAAGCAATCCTGCCGTCGTGAAGAATAAAAATATTTCCTGCGTGCGGATCGGCATGAAAAAAACCGTGGTCCAGTACCTGTGTCATATAGAGATCCATCCCCTGCCTGGCGACAGTTTTAATATCAAGACCGTTCTGGGTGAGTTTCTCAATATCAGTGACTTTAATACCATCAATAAAATCCATGCAGAGAATATTGTTGTTAGATAATTCCCTGTATGTTCCAGGCACGCAGATATTGCTGGTTTTTGCAAAATTTTTACCAAATCGTTCGATATTACTCAATTCGGTGAGCAGAGAAAGTTCGTTGTGAATGGATGTTTCGAAAGTCTCAAGAATTTGCACCAAATTAAGTTTCTTAATCTCTGCCTTATATTTCTCCAATTGTTTGACCAGGTATTTCATTACCAAAAGATCGGATTCGATGATTTCCTGAATATTGTCCCGTTTTATTTTCAGAATAACTGTTTCCCCGGTTTTGAGAATAGCTTTGAAAACCTGTGAAATTGAGGCTGCGGCAATAGGTTTGTCTTCAATCAAGCTAAAATACCTCTCCGGATCTATATTTAATTCGTAAGTGATTTTCTCCCTGATATTTATTTCTTCAGCAGGAACTTCATCCTGTAATTTTTGAAGTTCAGTGATAAGTTCCGGGGGCAGCAATTCATCCCTGTTGCTGAACATTTGTCCGAACTTTATGTAGGTAGGACCAAGTTCTTCCAGGGCCATCCTGATACGCTGATAAACTGTTAATGAAAGAGCTCCTTTTGCTTGTTTCTTCTTTTCTAGGATATTTTCAGGAATGATATTCCTGCTTCGGGCAAAGATCTCATCAAATCCGTATTTAGTAAGGACTGATAACACTTTCGTGGTTCTTTTCAGTTTTCTTGTTCTATTATTCATGCCCTTCTTTACTAAACTTTTTTGTGGTTTCAATGGGAGTTGTTTCTTAATCATATGTGCAAATGATAATACTGTTGTTCATGTTACCGGTATTTTGTTTCCTTCAAAATATTTCAGGTGCCTGCCCGGGTCAGTTTTCCG
>JBEKQA010000232.1:0-4449 GCA_049520195.1 Bacteroidales bacterium | reverse complement strand
CAGAGATTTATCCATTGCGATAAACTGACGAATATAACTCTTCACGGAGTTACGTGATACGCCTGTCTTAAGGCTGATCTTTAATTTAGGGACACCTTCGGTGTACCATTGCAAAATCTGTTTAACTTTGTTCATAGCGATTAAGTTGTTTGACATAAATGGTTAGTGTTGAGAAAATAGTTGTCCGCAACATTAACTATTTATGCTGTCCTTAATCGATAAAATCATTAAAAATGGGTGGTCAATTTGCTCCGGAATCAGGTGGTCAATTTGACCGGATTCTCCACATTACATCTGGAATGGTGGTGTTCCAATTATTATCGAAAGATTTATAAGAAAATTAAAAAACATCCATTCAAAATATATATTTGCAGTCTGTACTTGTGGAGGTGGTCAAGGAGATGCGATTATTAGATTAAACAACATGATAAAAAAAAGCGGTGGAATACTTGCCTGTGGATTTTCTATTAAAATGCCTTATAACTATATTTCATTTTCAGGCTCTTTACAGAATATTGCTGTTGAAAAAAAACAAAAAATGTTTAATGCCTGTAAATTGAAACTTGAAATAATTAATGAATATGTCAGTATAAAAAAAGAAGGAAAACTTGAAAGAAGCTCAAACCTGATTTTACTTTTAGTTGGTTTGCTTGGTTTAAGAGTGAAACTTGGAAAACCTCATTATCAGACAAAAGCTGGATTTTTTAAACCTACAAAACTTCCATTTTCTGAAATATTGCCTTTGATGGATAAAAGTTTTCAATATGATGATACATGCAATGGATGCGGGATTTGTTCAAAAATCTGTCCCGTTAATAATATTAAAATGGATTATAATAAACCTTTATGGCAACATCATTGTGAACAATGCTTTGCTTGCCTTCAATGGTGTCCAAAAGAGGCTATCCAATTTGGTATTAAAACAAAAGATGGGAAAAGATACCACAATCCTGAAGTTAAGCTTACAGATATGTTTAAGCAATAAAGAGAGATAAACTAATGAGGCAATATAGAAGTTTCAACTTTTCCAAGCTGTGTGTATGTTGTTGAAGTGAGAATGGAAAAGGGGTTGCAGTGAGAAAGCGGAAAGGGAATAAAAATTTTTACATCTGTATTTCCCGATTTCGTGGTGATGATTTATATAATTGTATTACTACCAATTAATTTTGTCAGAAGTTGGCTAAACTTATAAGGTTAGCAGAATCTTGGATAGATATAGTCCGGCATTGATTAATTCATTTTTAACACTTTTCTGACTGCTGGCACAGGAAGACCGGACTTTTCAACCAAATCTTTAAGTTCTCCGGCAAGAAAGTTCATTTCATCAGGAGCTTGTGAAACATGATAAACTCCGCCGACTTCAATAAATTTTGTATTCAGTAATATGCGTAATAATGCAACTTGAATGAAACGGGGAATATAATAAACTAAATTTGTTGATTTAGGAATTATCTTATAACCAAGCGTTTTGATAACAGAATACGATTCTCTTATTGCATCTACCATAAGGAATAAGTCTTTTGTCGATTTTGTCAATTCTCGCATATTCAGATTATATTTCATGACTAATAAAGCAAATGCGGGAATTCCTGCTGCATGAGTAACTAAAGCATCAACGATATGAGTTGACGTTTTTGTTTTAAATCCTCCCTGTCGTAATATATTCTTTAATCTTATAAGTCTCGGAGTGATGGTCCCATCGATTTCGCCAACAGCTCCTGCTATCGATTTAATAATAATTGCCTTAATAATATTATCTTCACGTCTGCCACCTGCAAATACAGAACCCATCAGTACTCTGTCTTTACTAATAGCACTTATATATTCAGCTGGACTTGAAAGGGAATTTCCCATAAAAACCACATTCGGCGTTTTATTATTAGCCAAAACAGGTAACAAAGGTGAGATCTGATTTTTACGGATAATCACAAGAATATAATCATAAATATCTTCTGGTTGAAGTTCATTGATCACTGGAACTTTTATTATGCTGCGTTTGTTATTGAATGGGTTTTCTATGATTATTCCTTCAGTTTTAATATCATCATATCTCTTCCCTCGAGCAAGTATCGTTACATCTATTCCAGCCTTATATAATTCTGTAGCACATGCACAACCATTAACACCGGCTCCTATGACAAGTATTCTTCCATTATCCGTTTTCATCATTGACCCTCCTCTTCATTTTAATAAAATAAATAATAACATTTTTTATGATTTTAACCTGTGCATTTAGTCTCGTAAAGTTAGATAAAATTCACTTGTGTTCTTTTTCTTCAGGTTTAACGTTGTACTGAATGATGATTGTAAAAATTTACATAAAGTTTACATTGGGAGTCATATTTATGTGGTTTTTCTTAATATACTTGCAAGAACTTTTATCACAATATCATAAAAGGAATCCGAGTTTGATATTCCATTATTGAAGAAAGCCCCAAAATTCTGTGGGGGTTTTCTTTTAATTCTTGAAATATATTCGGTATTAGCTTACTCTTACGTAATAATGTCGTAATTCCTTGTAAGATTGTGGAAATGTGGAAAGTATGAAAAACAAGTTTTCAAACCAAACAAAATGAAAAAGAAGAATTTTTTTGGAAAGTGGGTCGTAATAGGTTTAGCAATAGGTGTTGCTATTGGAGTGGCAACAAAAAATATTCCTATGGGTGGTGGAATTGGGGTGTTAGTTGGTTTTGCAATTGGCATGCTGGCTAAAATAAAAAATAAGAAGGGAAAGACAAACGATAACAAATAGTTGGGATTGAAATTTTATTACTCCAAGACATCATACACTATCCTTAAGATTTAATCCATCCTTGCACTATGAAAACAATATTCTTTTTCCTCTCAGGAGCCCTGACCATAGTCTGGGGTATTGCTCATCTATTTCCAACCAAAAATGTAGTAATGAATTTTGGAGATATCTCATTAAATAATAAGCGAATCATGACTATGGAATGGATCATTGAAGGGATCAGCTTGCTCTTTATTGGTGTCCTGACCATCTTGATAGTAATAACGGATAGTACTCTAAGTCATTCACGAATTGTCTATTTGACAATCGTAATACTGCTCGTGACTCTTTCTATTGTCTCATTATTTACAGGATTCAAAGTAAAGTTCCTTCCATATAGACTGTGTCCAGTCATTTTTCTCACTCAGCAATTCTGATTCTTTTATGGTTGCTTTGCTAAAAAATAGATAATGGTTTATATTTGTATACGTTTACGTGATTTTTATTCATAAATAGCTTTTCGATAAACGGGAATGACGAAAACCGAGAAAAGAGTAGTCAGTCTTAATACTTCAAATTATGCATCTTTTAGTCATATCTTTGGTAATTATTCTTACAGGCACCTTGTTGCTTGCAAAATTCAAAAAAGACCTGTCTATCAAATTCTTTACATGGGTCTCGTGGTTTTTTTTCGTAGTAGGAGTCATACTTTTCCTTGGCTTTATCGGTGATTGTATTGATAAGGTAGTTCATCATGATTTGACTAGTAGATCCTGCATCCAGCATGAAATGATGTGGAAAAATTGGCACTATAGGATGGCTGCAGGATGTATGTCACACGATAGTACGATGAAATGCTGCTCTAAACGCATGACAGGTGATACGACAAAAATGCCAGCCCCAAAAAAATGAGCTGGTAAAAAAGTTTGATCTTCTGTTTGATCAAGTGGATTTTGATCAGGCTGATTTCATATCACTCTTAAGGAGTTATATAACAACATCTTAAACTTATAAGAATTTGTTAAACTTGATCCGTTCCGATAAGAATTCCACACGCCTCTTCGACTTGAATTATTGGTTTTTAATCAGGGTTGATTTCTAAATCTTTGGCTGAGAGCGGGATTCACAGTTTGAGCAGGGTACTTATATTATATCTTTGATAAATAGATGATTAAGGTTCAAAGAATAAGTTAATCTTAAAGTGATAATCCAATGGTAGGTTCTTTAATTCCTTTAATCAGGAGCCACATGGCTACCGAAAATTCTCCAATAAATGCTGGTATTAAAATGTACGGAAAAAGAGGATTGTCAAAACTACGAGAAAGAAACATTATAAAACTATTGCTAATATAACACAACCCAGCAAAAGCATAAAGTATTCCCAATATCTTGGGGATATAATTAGTTTTAAAAATCAGATAGCCAATTATTATGCAATAAAAACCAAAGAAAACCAAACCTATGGCATAACCTTGTGATTGTATTTTAAGAGACATTGTCGATAATACTGCTAATTGATTTGGTGCAAAATCCGGTGATATTGACCACCTAAATCCGGTTGAAAGTGACCACCTTCTTTCCGGTACAAATTGACCACTCCCATTTTTCCCTCATTTTTTCCCGATCTTATCGCTTTTAGACGGTTATACAAATATACATTTTTTCATTATTGATGATTTATTTGATTTAGTTCAATAATTGTTGTCTCTTCCTTAATG
>JBEKQA010000231.1:0-4451 GCA_049520195.1 Bacteroidales bacterium | reverse complement strand
GTTTTATAATGGGACGCGCAACATTCCAAGGTCAGGATGAAGTCTACCAGGAGCATATTAAACATCAGCTGAACACACCCTTCACTTTTTACGCAGCTTACAAGCCCATTAAAGATCTTAGTATTGGCATCGCCGTCAATACACCTTATGGGTTGAGCATGTCCTGGCCTGATACCTGGGAGGGACGTTATCTTATTCAGAGTGTTCAATTCAAATCCATCACAATCCAACCTACTATTGCCTATAAATTCAAAAATATAATTGGTATTGGAGCAGGGTTAGTAATTTCTTATGGCGATGTTGATCTTACAAAAGCCATACCTGTAAATGGACCGGATAGCACAGACGGAAAGGTAGAAATTAAAGGTAGTACCGTTAAATACGGGTTCAATGCCGGTATTATGGTACACCCGGTAAAAGGATTAAGTCTTGGCATCGATTACCGGTCAAGGATCAATATGTCAGTAAAGAATGGCGATGCCACTTTCACTGTTCCTGAGGCACTGGCTACCAGTTTCCCGGCCAATAAAGTTAATGTGACCCTTCCTCTTCCTGCCAATCTGGATTTCGGAGTTTCTTATGAGATCAATGATCATTTTATGATCGGTGTGGGACTGAATTACGTATTCTGGAATGCATTTGATTCGCTTATCTTTGATTTCCAAACTCCTACTTCTGCCGTTCAGGGTCATCAGGCATCTCCAAAACTTTATAAAAACGAATTGGTCACACGCATTGGTGCGCAATACAAAATCAACAAACTGGTTACGGTCAGGATTGGCGGATACTATGATCCATCACCTGTCCCCACAGATTACCTTGATCCGATGTTACCGAGCTCCAATGAAATCGGACTTACCTGCGGACTGTCATTATCCCCATTTAAAGGATTCAGCATTGATGCTTCATTTGAGTATCTCATGGGAACTCAGCGGTCAGGCATTTCCAGCCCCGATAATACAGCCGGGACTCACAACTTTGCCGGAACATACAGTACGGTATTCTATATGCCTGGTATCGGTTTAACCTATAATTTCTAATTTTAAAACTGCACATATTATGAAAAAAATATTTCTCATTTTATTGTCCATTGGGTTATTCACGGCCTGTGAACGAAAGATCGATACCTTTACGGTCACCAGTGGGTCAGCTAATTTTAAAAAATACATTGCTGTTGGAAATTCACTCTTAGCAGGTTATGCTGATGGAGCACTTTATCACAATGGTCAAAAATATTCTATTCCGAACCTGATTGCCGGTCAGTTACAGATGGCAGGATCAGGGACATTCGTGCAGCCCATGGTTTCCAGCGAATATGGTGTTGCATTTACAGGCTCCGGGCCAAAATATAAGCTTGGGATATCGACTGATTGTACCGGGGCAGCATCTTTAGGCCCGATTCCTGATATAGGGACAAAAGAAACCCTTGCTCCGGTTGGGTATGATATCAATAATTTTTCAGTACCCGGAGCAAAATCATTTCATGTTCTTGCGCCGCATTATGGAGACCCTGCAGGATTGATGACCAATCCTCCTACGGCAAATCCATATTTCTTCAGGTTTGCAAAGACGGCAGCTTCATCGGTTATTGGTGATGCAGTTGCTGCCAATGGCACATTCTTCACCTTATGGCTTGGAGATAATGATGTATTATCTTATGCAACATCTGGCGGAGTCGGTGACACTATCACCAGCCCGGCCTTTTTCCAGACGGTCATGGGTGGTGTTTTGATGGAATTGACTGCTAACGGAGCTAAGGGTATTATTTCGACGATACCCGATGTTACTGCCGTTCCATTCTTTAATACCATTCCCTATAACGGACTTGTCCTGACCCAGTCAGAAGCTGATTCCGTGAATATGTTTATGAACCTCGTGCAGTTGCCTTATCATTATACTGCCGGTCCAAATCCATTCCTGGTTCCTGACCCGAACTCTGCAAACCCTTTTAAAGTTCGCCAGATGGTAAAAGGAGAAATGGTTCTGATGTCGGTCCCAACTGACTCCCTGAAATGTATGGGAATGGGGATCATTAACAGACTTACTCATGCTTTGTACCCGATTCCGAAGCAGTACATACTTAGCCTGGATGATATTACTAAAATTCAAACTGCCACTACTTCTTATAACCAGATCATTGCCGGACTGGCTGCTAATTTTAAGATCGGAGTTGTTGATATGAATACCAAACTAAAAGAACTTCAGTCGGGAGTTGTATGGGACGGGATTGCACTTAATACCGTCTTCGTAACCGGTGGGGTTTTCTCGCTTGACGGGATACACCTTAATCCACGCGGATGTGCGCTGGCTGCAAACTTCTTTATCGATGCGATTAACAAACAGTACAACTGTACAGTACCCTTTGTCGATATTACGAAATATCCGGGAGTAATTTTCCCATAGTTAATTATAAACTTTTTGAGAAGGGGGTGTCTCGAAAGTCGGGACATCCTCTTTTTTATATTCCTTAATATGAAGCAAACGTGACTTAGCAGGTTTTGAGTATACCCTGAGCGAACCCAGAGCGAAGGAAGAGCGAACAATGACTATACAAAGTCTATAGAAAGTCTATACAACAGGCATATTCTCATAATATTAAACATTAATAATCAACGAATTGTATATATACACTTTGCTAGTATATGTTGTTATATACTCAAAATCAGCGATTTAATCTAACAAAAATCGTATTAATTATCAAAATCTAAAAAATAAACGACAAAGAAATTAATGCAGAGGAAACATGATAAAGAAAGAAGACTTAAGATTCGAGAAATCTAATCATTTTCCATACCGCTCTTCCCCTGTGGCTGATCCCATTTTTAAGATAAGGAGGCATTTCGGAAAAGGATTGGGATTGACCATTAGGACGAAAAACCGGATCATAGCCAAAACCTGCTGATCCATGCTTCTCTCTCAGGATTATTCCGTCGATATGGCCTTCAAAAATATTTTCTTTTCCATTAATAATGAGGCAAATTACACAACGGAAGGTAGCTTTACGATTGTCTTCATGCTTCATCTCAGACAGCACCTTCCGGATATTATCTTCAAAGGAGCAGCCTTCTCCTGCATAACGGGCAGAATACACACCAGGTCTTCCGTCAAGGGATTCGATGAAAAGGCCCGTGTCATCTGCAAAGCAATCCATCCCTGTCCTATCATAAATAAACATTGCTTTCTGTGTTGCATTTCCCTCAAGAGTAGTGCTGGTTTCAGGAATATCTTCATTGATAGAGATATCCCTGAGGCACAAGATCTTGAAATGATCTCCAATGATCTCCTGCACCTCTCTGAGCTTATGAAGATTATTCGTCGCGAATAAAAGTTTTTCTACCATAAATCAAATTATTCCGTCATCTGAATATCAGGTCAAGTTGGACACTATTTCGAGGTTAAGCAGGAAATCAAAGGCATTCATCGATCATCCTGGTAAAAAATTCCGTCATGGTCCAGCCATGCGAATGCACCATTTTGGGTACAATGCTTTGTTCGGATAATCCGGGAACCGTATTTACCTCCAGGAAATAAAAATCATAATTACTGTATATGTAATCGAATCTGACTACTCCGCGGCAATTCAATTTCTCATAAAGATGAGTTGAAATAGTCCTGCATTGTTCAGCAACATCACCGGGGATATCGGCAGGAACTACTTCATCAGCCAATCCTGCCTTGTACTTTGCGTCATAATCGAAGAAACCGGTTTTAGAAATGATCTCTGTAACAGGTAAAGCGATAATCTTTCCTTCCGACCTTGCCACACCGCAAGTCAGTTCCCTTCCCTGAATAAATTCTTCAACAAGCACTTCTTCATCTTCATTAAAGGCCTTTTCCAAAGCTTGTTCCAGTTCTGCTGCTTTGATGACTTTTGACATACCCACGCTTGATCCTCCATTGTTTGGCTTCACAAAGCAAGGAAATGCGATTTCTTCCCAGATAGCATAAAGAGGATCCTCAGTCCACCTGTAAAGATGAACAGAGTTAGCCGTTTTAACTCCCAGTGAGGCAACGACTTTCTTACAAAAGCTCTTGTTAAAAGTCAAAGCTGAGGTGGTGACTCCACTTGAAGTATAAGGAATACCAAGCATATCAAAATAGCCCTGAAGCTTTCCATCTTCGCCTGGAGTACCATGAATTGCGTTAAAAACAACATCAAACCCAATCAAACGGCCGTCCAGGCGGATTGTGAAATTATTTTTATCTACTTGAATTTCTTTACCTTCACTCAGACAATTCCATCCTTTCCTGCTAATACCGATCAGGAAAGGATTAAATTTCGACTTGTCCAGTTGATGTAGGACCTGTGCTCCGCTATTCATTGAAACTTCATATTCACCAGAATCTCCTCCACACACAATAGCAACATTCAGCATAGATGATGTAATTTAAACTGAACAAAATTATGATAAAATTGCTGATCCCATAAAGAAAAAAATCAGATTTCAATA
>JBEKQA010000230.1:0-4630 GCA_049520195.1 Bacteroidales bacterium | reverse complement strand
AATTTAATAGCTTATGAGAAAGATTTTTTATCTTCTGCTTATATCCATTCTACCAATTCTGGTTAAGGGACAGACACTTGGAACAATGGCTAATTATTTAAAGATCAATGCTTCTGCTGACGATCCGCTTTATACTACTTATGCTGCGGCTATAACTCGCTCACGGCTTTATGGGGATAAAGCATATAAAATGGATTATTATTCAAGCTGTAAACCTGTGAGCTATTCCAGTGATCATGCTGGAAGCATGTTTGCTATCTGGAAAGTAGATGGAGTCGTAATCATGAATACCGGCGAATTCATAAAAAAGCCAGTGGTTGAATATTCTTTCCCTGATATGATGATTATGGATTATGAGCCATTTCGTGGGATTCAGGTGAAAGAAACTTTTCTTGTTTATAGCTCTTCCATGGCAGTCGTTGACATGGAGATAAAAAATACAGATAACATCCCGCATGAGATCGCCGTGTACCCTGTTTTGGAGCTTGGAAATGATTCAATTGAAATAGAAAGTTACGATAAAACAAATGATGGATATGTGACACAATGCTATGAGAGTCCTTATCGCCTGATTAGCAGCCTGAAAACAGAGTACCCCTATCCTACGCGGACACGTGATTTTTTTACCAGTAACCAAAAAGTATATTCATTTGGAGGCTATGCTGGAAGTATGTCTGATTTTTATAATAAGATAAAAACAGATTTCTATTCCACTAATCGCATTGATTCTCTGAACCTTAAACATGATGGGTTCGTAAACTTCATAGCTTTGCAGCTAAAGAAACGTTTGCGCCCGGGAGAGATTGCTGATGTGCGCTATCTCAGGGGAGTCCAGTCACAAGGTGAAGTTCCCGATTCACTTTTCTCAGAAGCATCAAAAGTCAAAACCATCTTCCTGAAGACCTTTTTCGAAGATAACCTTATGCTGTTCGGGAATATTCCGAGGATCTCCTTTACTAAAGAATCAGACAAAGAGGTATATCTCGGTGCTTTCAACCTCGTACGAGGATCGATGTATCCGGCTTCAGGAATGACCAGATACAACTTTTACGCATTCTCCCGAAATCCGCTCTGGGGTTGGGGACATGGTCACCAGGTATTACATGAATCACTGAGTATGCTATCCTATGCTTATCTCGATCCGTTGTCTGCTGAAGGATCACAACGAGTTTATATGGAACAGCAGGATAGTAGCGGACTTATCGCATACCGTCATGGTCCCCGTGGGAAACAGGATTACCCTCATAATAATATACCGACAACTTCAGCACCTTTTTTCAGTTGGATAAATTGGGAGATTTACAAAGTTTCAAAAGACAGGCAATTTCTTCAGGAATCCTATTCTTCAGGCTCAAAATATGTAAAATGGCTTATCCTGAACAGAGATTCTAATCATGATGGGACCTTTGAATGGGGCCCTAACGGATTGATCGAAAATGTTCGTGACTGGTACAACGCAGTGTTCCAGGTTTCTGCGGAAAGGTACCTGGATGTTGACAAGGAGGATATTTCTGATGAACTGGAATGCCTCGATCTTACACTAATGGTTATAAAGGAGGAGAAATGTCTTGCCCAAATGGCTAAAACGTTGGGAAAGCCAGAGGAATCAAAAGAATGGCAAACAAAAGCAGAAAATACTGCTAAACTTGTAAATGAAAGAATGTGGGATGATTCGACTGGTTTCTATTATTCTGTAAACAAAAAAGATTACTCTTTCAAATTCATGACTCGTGATCTCAAGCGACAAGAGATCATCGGGTTCCTTGCCTTATGGGCCGGAGTCGCAACAAAGGAAAGAGCTGAAAGACTGATCAGAACATTGACAGATACCACCCGTTTCTGGAGAAAATATGGGGTTCCTTCTCTTTCTGCCCAGGATCCCTGGTATAGTCCCTACGTCGACTATTGTTGTAAGTGGAATGGGCCTGTATGGCTTCTCTGGAATTACATGGTTTATGATGGACTTAAGAATTACTGCTATACCGATATTGCGACACAGCTTGCCTCAAAAATGATGCTATGTGTTACTACGCAATTATCTAAGAATCACGACTTTTGGGAGTCATTTAGTCCCGATAACGAGGTCTTGAATTGTCCGTCTAATTATATCTGGGACTCAATAATGGCTAAGCTCATCATTGAAGAAAATAATGGAAAACCATTGAAATGATATAATTTTGTACCCGCTTTTAAAATACACATACTCTATAAAATTAACTGAATTATGAAATATCGTTTGTTGCTTTTGATTGCAGGTTTCGGGATACTTACAACAATTCTTTCCTCTTGTATTAACTCTTACAGGGCCGATATTGAGAAGATCCTGAACCCCGGTGCATTACCTTATCTGAAAGACAGCAAACTAATCCAGGTTTCCAGCCATGATACAACAGGTGGAAATAATGACATGATAACAATCCCTGCGGATAAGGAAGCCACCATTTTACAAGTACCCGGACCGGGTGTTATAACCCGTATCTGGTTCAGGATCAACTCCAATGACCCTTATTTTCTGCGTAGAATTTTGATTAGAATGTACTGGGATAAAGAGGTCAATCCTTCCGTGGAAGTTCCTCTGGGTGATTTTTTCGGAAGTGGATTCGCTTACAGACAATATGTTACTCCTTATCTTGGAATGTCTTCTGGTGGGTATACTTGTTTTTTCCCTATGCCATTTGAACAACAGGCACGGATCGTGATAGTTAACGAAACAGGACAAGAATTGAAAGGTTTTTATTACCAGATTGATTATCAAAAACTTGAAGAGCCAATCAGTACGGATGTAGGTTATTTTCACGCGTACTGGCACCGTGACGTCAAAACCGATTACGATTCCAATTATACAATCCTGAAAACCAAAGGCCATGGTCATATTGTGGGTGTAAACATGAGTATTCAATCATATGATGGAAAATTCAGTTATCTTGAAGGCGATGAACAGATCTTTGTTGATGGAGAGAAAAAGCCTTCCATCTTTGGCACAGGGACTGAAGATTATTTCTCTAGTGGTTGGTATTTCAGTAATGGAGTATATGCAGGCCCCTATAATGGCCTCGTATTAAAAGATGATTCATTGGGAAGAATTTCGGCTTACCGTTTTCATATCCTTGATCCTATCCCTTTTAAAAAATCAATTGATTTCACTATCGAACATGGTGAAAATAATAAGGATATTGCCGATTATAGCAGTACTGTGTACTGGTATCAAGTAGAACCGCACATTAAATTCCCACCGATTCTTAAAGCCGGGTTAAGAATACCCTTACGATTCATCCCTCCTGCTCATATTATCGAAGCCGGGCATTTTAAATTTGACCTTGGAGGAATCAGATCAAAAGTAATGGATATGAGTGAGTATGGCACTGAATGGAGTGAATCCAAACAATTATTAATTGAAACAGGTCCCCATGATATATTTTCCTTATTTCTTAATAATCTCGAGGAAAATGATTACAATGTGAGGATTTATTATACCCGTGGGCCTGAATATGGAAATATCGATGTATTCGTTGGTTCAGAAAAAGTAGGCCGGATTGAAGGCTATGCACCTTTTATTCAGCCCGGAGGATTTCTTAACATCCCTGATATCAAGAACTTCTATAGTGGAATTCCATTAAAGTTTGTTTTAACTGGAAAAGACAGTCTTTCATCGGGCTATTTCGTTGGACTGGATGGAATAAAACTGGATCCAAAAAGAAAATTCATTCAGGAGTGGAATGTGATTGGGCCTTTTCCGGATAAAGCCAGTCAAGCAACTTCACGTTCAGGCATTGATTCTGTCTATCCTCCTGAAATCGCATTTGAAAGAGGAAGGGTATATAAAGGTTTAGATGGCAAGACATTAAAATGGCAAATCCTGAAAACTTCTACTGATGGCTTTTTATCCTTTGATAGTTTGATAAGCTCAAATCAATCTGCAATTTTCTATGCACTTGTTTATATTCAATCACCACAGCAGAGATTAGCTTCGCTGGTAATCGGATCCGAAGATATTATCAAAGTTAGGTTTAACTTAACCGGATATAAACAGAAAACGGAAAGGATACTAACACCCGATCAGGTTAGACATTACATTAACATCAACCGGGGTTGGAATACCCTTTTATTAAAAATTGAAGTAAAGAAAGGACATGCTGGATTTTATGCCTCAATCCCTGATCGTGAGAATCTTCTTCGTTACGCTACAAAACAGTATTCAGAGCCGGAATCTCCACTTAAGCAATTAAAATCGAGAAGAAAGAAATGAAGGGAAAAAAGTCATTGATTATTTGTATTACATGTATTTCCTGGATGATTTCGAACGCTCAGGTGCAAGAAAGGACCATAAAATCAATCCCGGAAACCTATTGCATCTCCACCATGGAATACAAGCTCTATAATATGATCAATGCTTACAGGCAACGATATGATCTTCCTCCCATTCCATTATCTAAGTCTCTGAGCTATGTGGCTTCTGAGCATGTCAATGATCTCTTCTTTCATCATCCTGACCAGGGATCCTGTAATTCACATTCCTGGTCCGACCAGGGGCCTTGGAAACCATTTTGTTACCCCAGAGATGAGAACAAGAATAATAGCGCTTGGGATAAACCGAAAGAATTAACGCCTTATAAAGGAAAAGGATACGAGA
>JBEKQA010000229.1:0-4693 GCA_049520195.1 Bacteroidales bacterium | reverse complement strand
CTTTGTAATATTTTCTATTGTCAATCGCAATGCATTTGGATTTTCTTTCACTATCAGGACAGATCTCTATTTTAGCAAACTGAATTTCGGCATTTAACAGCATAATCTTTTTTAACTCAGCATTCTGGATTTCCCAACTGTCATTTTTTGTAGTGATATTACTTCTTTGAATTACCCCACCTTGATATTCTATGGTATATTCGGGTGTGAATAATATGCTGTCCTTTTGTATTTGATATTTTCCCCCAATACTCCTAACTCTATTTAACCCATCAAGTTGGGAAACATTAAAAATAAACGTATTGTTTTGAAAAAATTGATAATTTTCCAAATACCCAGAATATTCTACATCTGTTCCTGCTTGCCATATTCCAACAACATTAAATGGGTTTTGAGCAAAGAGTGAGGAACTGAAAAGAATAAAAATTATTCCAATGATGACCTTATTCATAATAATTTTCATTATTGCAGAACTTTTATATTCTTTAATACTTTTTTTTTGAAGATAAGCTTCCTATTTTGGGATTATTAGCCATTCGTTTTCATACCAATCCATCTTTTCTTTATAAGCTAATCGAACTGGTTTGATGTTTTCAAAATTAAGAATAATTTACCAGGTAAGAATGCCATAAAATTGAATCAATGGTTGACTTAATCTCAGACATTCTATGTTTGATTTTCTTGGAAGAGAGCGGAAAAACACCGATCTTTACAGCCTAAAATTCCAGACTATGAAATCCAGTAAAAATGATCCGTCTTCGCGTATTTTCGAATTACTCCAATTCGGAGAATACGGTGATGTAAATCCTTCCATAACCGATTCAGCTACCTATACCTTTTTACAGGCCAAGACCATGAGTGAAACTTTTGCCGGTTCCCAGGAAGGGTGTTATCTTTATTCGAGGCACTGGAACCCAAGCAATAAATACCTTGCCGATGCCATCGCTGCCATGGAGGGTACGGAAGCTGCATGGGTAACGGCCTCCGGGATGGGAGCCATCACAAGTGCCATATTCCAGCTGGTAAATACAGGCGATCATATTGTCTGCAGTATGACCATATACGGCGGGACGTTTGCATTCCTTCATAATTATCTCAGGAAATTTAACATCGACGTTACCTTCGTCGATATTATAAACTTATCAGCAGTTCAGAAAGCCATCCGACCCAACACAAAGATCATTTACACGGAAACGATGACCAATCCTTTGCTACAGATCTCCGACATACCGGGATTGGCCAAGATAGCCAATAAGGCCGGGATTAAACTTATGGTGGATAATACTTTTACCCCGATGATTGTTTCCCCTGCACTTCACGGGGCACATATCGTGGTTCACAGCATGACCAAATTTATCAATGGGAAGAATGATTGTGTAGCCGGAGCCATTTGCGGCTCTCATGAATTTATCAATGCACTTTGCGACGTCAATTCCGGGACAGCAATGCTTCTCGGGCCGGCACTTGATCCTTTGCGTTCCTCCAGCATCCTTAAGAATCTTCATACCCTTCATATCCGTATGAAGCAACATAGCAAGAATGCCCAGTACCTGGCTGAGAAATTCAGGGAAGCAGGGATGAAAATTATTTACCCGGGATTTGAGGATCATAAGAATCATGATGTCATGAAAAAGATGATGAATGAAGAATTCGGATATGGTGGCATGATCGCAATTGACCTGGGAAGTTCTGAAAAGGCCTCCCATCTGATGGAGAAAATGGAAGCGGAAGGTGTAGGATATTTGGCAGTCAGTCTTGGTTATTTCAAAACATTATTCAGCAATTCAGGAAAGAGCACTTCTTCTGAGATCCCTGAAGAAATACAAAAGGAAATGGGCTTACCGGAGGGGCTGATCCGTTTCTCTGTGGGACTCGACAATGACATTGAAAATACGTGGCTTAAGATAAAGGAATGCCTGAGCCAGGTTTGAACATGTATTAACTATTTTGGAGCCAGAGCTTTTGCTATCCCGGCTTCGACAAGGGGTACCATGACCTGATACCCGGCTTCATTGGGATGAACTCCGTCGTTAGTATATTCTGTCTTTAAGCCTTTTCTTTCATCCACCATTGATGAATAATAATCAACGTAAACAATTTTATTTTTACTGGCATATGCTTTTATCATATCATTGAGGGCAACAATTGACTCTGCAGGATGGACTTGCGGCTTCCAGAAATATTGATAAGCTGGTAAAACCGAGCAAAGAACGACTTTTATTCCATTGGCCCGTGCGATTTCTGTCATCGAGCTGATATTATCCATAATCATCTCGATGGTTGAGGGACCGGTATTGCCGGCAATATCGTTTGTTCCTGCCAGGATCACGACTGCAACCGGTTTAAGGCTGATCACATCGGCCCTGAATCTGACCAGCATTTGCGGGCTGGTTTGTCCGCTGATGCCACGGTTGATATAAGGTCTTCCAATAAAAAACCCGGGCAGGAACCTGTTCCAATAGTCTGTAATAGAGTTACCCATAAATACTACCCGCTTTTCACCAGGTTTGGGAGGCCCGAGCTTAATGTTGTCTGATCTGTAATGTCCTAACTGGGCCCAGTCCTGGGCTTGTAACAATGTTGCTGTAAATATTGATAATAAAAGTAACCCAATCGTTAATTTTAAATGTCTCATCTGTTTATGATTTTGATTTTTATAGTTAGGTGCAATTCAAAGAATTGATATGGACGGTTCTTATAATCAATATCGTATGCGCAGTTCATTTACTAAATATAGAACAATTAAATTGGGACTGATAAGTTTCAGCAAGATATTGATCAATCCAGGCATAAAAAGATTGAATGTCCTGTTCTGTTTTCTTACCAGATTCAATCCCTTCGATCAACGGGCCGGCTTTTGTAAAAATCTCGTCCTCAATAGGTCTAAGCAGTTGCATATAACCATTATTTTGTCGGTTTATGACCACTGAAAGATTAATGTAATTCCATCCTTTGTCATATGTAATAGGAAAGCATTCCTTTTTGAACTTTAATGCCGCTGAACAAATTGGTGAATGTAATTTCTCATCCATGGTAACTGCTTTTGGTAAATTGGTACCACCCGAAATCCAGGTTGGAATTGCCACTGAAGTCAATGGAAATCCTAAAATAGTCCACATCATGGCATCTTTAGTATGATCAGGGTCTTTTGCACCAACAATCATAATTGCGGAAGCTGTTGATTCTCTTGGGATATAGTCGATAAAGAATTTAAATTCCGGAATGTCTCTTTCTTTAGGCAGGTCTGCCCACAGATCAGTCTTTGTAATATAGTGAGTGAGATTCCGGGAAATGTTGTTAAACAGAAATTGAGGAGAAGTATTTTTATCGGAAACAGCTTTTGAAAGAGCGGTTATAGCTGTATTGTACCGGCAGAATCCATAGCCTTTTGTGAGGTCTCCACGTGTGGAATAATTGGTGCGTACAAGAATCCCATTTGGAGAAATGGTTGAATCATTTACATCAAACTTCTTAAAATCATAATTCCCGGTTTCATAATATGCGGCTCCTCCATATGCATCAATAACTCCAAAATTCGCATCCACGCCCATGGGTTTAGGCAAAGATGAGAGTAATTTTTCAAAATCCTCAAGAGACCTGCATGTTTGCAATGCACGTTTCATGATTACTCCTTCCTGGTCTTTAAATTTGGAAGTATCGCCAATATTATTATTATAAGCGGCAGTATTGATTATGGCAAATCCTGCTTCATTATACCCACCCCACACCATTTTATTCCATTCTTCATTGCCATCAACTAAACCGATGTACTTATAAAGGCCATCAGTGAAAAACACAAGAGAGTTCTGCTTTTCATCCGTATCCCTGTTTTTAAATAAGATTGGTTTTCCATCAGAGGTATGTTTCCCTGAAATTATAAATGTTGTGCAAGCAAAAGTATTGGCCGTGAAAATTAAGAGGGCAAAGACTAGACTCAGGAATATTGACTTTTGAGACATACAGAATGGTAAATTTCGATAAATAAATAGTCGCGACAGATACAGTTATCAGTATCCGTTTTTCCCTTTAATTTCGATTCGATTGAATTTTATTGACCCATTACGATTGTATCCGGTTATTTTTATCTGGTCACCATTTTTAGCGAATTCCGGATAATTTTCAATTAGCTGGAGTTTTCCTGATTTTGAGAACCTGGCTCTCAGCAATTCATGATCATCCCGGAAAATGACGGAATCCATTACTGAACCATTTTTCCAGTACCATTTCCAGGCACCATGTTTTGTTATGTGTTTATCGGAGGTTTGAATATAATTTCCTTCACTGGTACTTACTTTGCCTTTATTTGAGTATGTCTTTGTAAATATTGTCCTGGGCAGTTTATAATCGCCATAATTTATTTCGTAAAGTAATTTCCCATCCACATAGATTCTCCTGGATCCGATATAAATACCTTTTATTACAAACCCCGAATCTTTTATCCGGGTGTTTTTAGAAAAATCCGTCCTGATCACAGAATCAATGGAAAGATCAAGATCCTGGGCCGATAAGGATATCGTTCCTAAGAACAATACCAGGAATGAAAAATACCGCATAATATTATTTTAATACTACCCGTCTTCCTGTCATTTATAACAGGAATGAAAGGTTTATTCTTGATTTTAATGCCGGCAAAAGCCGTTTTTATTCACAACGGCAGACCAGGTTCCTGTCGCCGTAAGCATCATCGATACGG
>JBEKQA010000228.1:0-4859 GCA_049520195.1 Bacteroidales bacterium | reverse complement strand
GAGGAGATCGTTATAGGGATTGATCATTTTATTATCTGCCTGAGTTGGATCAATATCAACGAAGTCTATTGAGGAAGAATCGTGTGGTGCAGACGACAGAATCTCTCCACTACAGGAAGTGATCTGGCTTCCTCCTGTGAATATAAATTCATCGGTCCCTCTTTTCTCGGTTCCAATCCTGTTCGACGTAACCGCAAAAATCCTGTTCTCGATACATCTTGTCTTCATAGCCTCCTGACAATAGGGAAGAACCAGGTTTGAAGGATGGGCAATGACCTGTGCTCCTTGTAATGCAAGTATCCGGCTGACTTCAGGGAATATCCAATCAAAACAAATCATCATTCCAATTTTAACCCCCTTTATTTTATGTACTTTGAGTGAAATTGTTCCAGGAGAAAAGAACAATTTTTCTTTATTAAAGAGATGCAGCTTTCTATAGAGCCCGATTATTATTCCTGAATTGATCAGATAGGCGGAATTGTAATAAGAATTCTCATCCCGTTCTATGAAACCTGCAACAATTGCTGATCCAGTATCCAGGGATTTCTGACATAAATACCGGGAAGTCACATCATCCGGATTTTCAGATAAATCAGCAACTTCATCCATTGTCTGAAAAGTATAGCCAGTTGCAAACAATTCAGGCAGTACAATTAAATCAGCTTTAATGCCGTACAACATTTTATCGACAGCATCAAGGTTTTTTTGTCTTTCTCCAAATACAGGCGAAGTTTGAATATACCCAATCCTCATAATTGAGGTGTTTTGTTTTAGAAAAACGAAGTTATAGAAATTTTATAAACCAACTGCATTCCTGAACATTATCTATTACACGATGGAGTATTTTATAAAAGCAAAACCCCCGACAGCTTTACGCTATCGGGGGCGGGTGTAGCTAATAACCACTTAGTTCTCACCCATCCATGATCTTCCGGATTATGCGTTTAATTTCATTTTGATTACTATGTTGTTAATTTTCACTACTTTCAAATGTCATCATGATAGATGGCCTGCCGGCAGGTCCTGTGGTCATTTCTTTTGTTGCCAGACCCAGTAGAATAAAATGGTACGGGGAGGTGTAATTGGTCAGGTCAACATTTGCATTCACTACAAGTGTATGTGAATTATAATTAGATAAAACAATCGTATCGCTTGGGTGGTACACGTTATCCCAGTAAGGAGTGGTAGCTAAAGCAAAGCGGAATGAGGAGCGGATCGTGTCGTTAAAAATTCCTTTTATCTGGCCTTTTGTAACTTTTGCCTGAGAATAAGCATAAAAACTTTTAGAAAGAGTGTCGATTTGAATGAAGATATCCCCTTGTTTATTTGTAAAACTGATGGGAACGTTGATTGCACTTTCTTTCTTGCAACCTGAGAGAATAAAAATCCCGAGAATACAGAAGAACATGATTTTGCTTAAAGTTTTCATTTTTGTTTAGAATTAAGTGGTTAAAATTAATTTGGTTTAATTTGGATGGGTTCTTGCTAAAATCAAAGAAATATTTTGGTAACCCTAATAAGATTTCAATTTGTCTGGCCCAATTATTTACTTTGATGTTTTTCATAATGCAAAAATAAAACCATTGACTGAGTGAAAATCGATAAGTAAATAAGTAACGGACTAATACTAAATGGATAGGTCATTTTGATAAATGAATCGGTTTTCTTGGATAGTTGAAGTTAAAAAATAACCTCTTTCTTTTATTTATAAATTAACGAAATTGCCAGTTAATACTAAATAAACCAGGTTTTTACATAGAACATAAGGGTAAATCCAATATAGTGTGTATTAAATGAAAAGAAGTTCAGTTAATAACCCCAAAAAACAAAATGCAATGAAAACGAGTAACATTATCCGACTTAGTATACTTATCTTCGCAGGATTGGTAATTTCCCTTACAGGATGTAAAAAAAATTCGAGCAGCACTGATCAGGGATTATCAAATACAACCTCTCTTCAGAACCTGGCCAATGATGAAACACAAGTAAACAAGGCATCCGATGAAGCGTTAAATGATATTAACAATGTATTGGGTGGCGGGCAGGAAACTATGAAGTCGACAGAAGGATTACCCTGTAATGCCACTTTGGATTCCACCAATGTGGTTAATGATACCATCACCTATTATATTACATACAACGGCTTGAATTGCGACGGCAACCTTTTTCGTACCGGCCAGATCGAAATCAAAAAGCATGTTAACACCCGCTGGCACCAGGCAGGTGCAACTGTTACCTATATTTACATAAACTATCATGTTTATCATGTGTTGCACCCAGCCAAATGGATTACCTTAAATGGCACCAAGACTTATGAAAACGTATCAGGTGGTTTGTTATTTATGCTGGGATCAAACGGTCTGGATTCTATTATACATAAAGAATGGGGTACGATGAGCATTGCCTTTGAAGATGGCACAACGAGGACATGGGATATTGCCCGGCATCTGACCTATACAATGGTGAATGAGAAGCTGGTGCTTACGACGAATGGTCTTGGATCAGCTGATAATTATAACAATCTCATTGTTTGGGGAATAAACAGGGATGGTGAACAATTTTACGATCAGATCCTTGTACCGAATGTATTTAAACAGAAATGTGAATGGGATCCCTGTGCCGGCCAGAAGAAGTTCATGGTTCCTTCTGCAGGAAAAGGCGATACGATCACCTGGGGCTATAATTCTGACAATCAGCCTATCAGTGGTGATGAATGCCCAACTAAATATAAGGTTGATTGGTACACTCCGAACCAAAGCGGAACTATGTATCTCTTCCTCCCATAATTATTTCGTTGCATACTAAAATGAGCTGTCCATGTTGGACGGCTCATTTTTTATATAAAGAAAGACTTATTACTAAAATCAATAGTGATTTCAAAGGTTTATCCAGCGAGTTCAACTATCGTTCTACTACCAATCTTTTCGTTATTACCTTTTGATCGGTTTTGACAGTTATAAAATAGATCCCTGCCGCGTAATGCTGGATATTGAGTTGTTCCTTGACCTGAGTAGATGAAAGGTGCAGATCTTCAGAGAATAATGTTTGTCCTTTAATATCCTTCATTGTCAACAGTGCTGAGGAATTTGCCAACCCGGAAACAACTATGGTGAAGGATTCTTGAGCAGGATTGGGCTGCAGGGTAACCTCCTGGTCTATTAAGGACTTTTCATTGATATCGTCACAAGGACTAATCGTGACCTTCTTCTTACTGCTTACCCTACCTCCGCATGGATTGGATCCAAATGCAAAGAGATAGATATCGACTGAATCGACCTGACGGTCATGAGTTCCAAAGGTATAGATTGTGCTCAGGGTAGAATGGTTTGAGAAAGAACCGTCACCTGATGAAGCCCATGCTATATAATTATAATTCGTTGCAGTACCATTAAGTTGTACGGAAGTTGCAGTTGAACAGACTGTAGTATCATTACCTGCAAATACTGTCGGATAGTACGCCACAGCAACCCGGGTAGTATCATACTGAGTTGTGGAACCGTCGCTTACGGCAACAATATATTTAGTAGTATCAGAAGGTGCGACCTTTGGATTCTTTAGTGTTGATGTGAATCCTGAAGGAATAGAGGTCCAGGAATATGTGTAATTGTCGGAGCCACCATAAGCGACTGTGGAGAGTTGTGAAGAATCTCCAATACATAAGGTAGCCGGATTTGAAGTGGCAAAAGATGAAAATACATTCCCAAAGGTAAATGATCCCACTCTTGTTTGCCAGTTGCTGGAGGAGGTTACTGAGTAATATTCACTTGAATACCAGAATGTAGTAGGGGAGGCAGGATCAACCGTCATTGTGCTGTAATCTCCCCAGCGGTGTGTGCTGCTGGTCTGGCAACCTTCGCCTTCCATGATGCTGTGCTCGGCAATGGTCATCTGGTTCAGTGCGTCGGACTTCAGTCGTCCTGTATACCTGACTGAAGGGTAAAGATTGTTCCCGGAGACGGAATACCCCAATGCTATATCTCCGGCGGTATCCATGGCCATGCTGCCCATCCACCGGCAATTGTTATCGGAGGGTGCGTAAGTTGACTGCTGATAAATTGTCCATGCCCCCGATGTTTTACGCAATTCGTACCATCTTATCCCCGCAATGTTATTCCCTGTATTGACAGTATGGTTGCAGAGCATTGACCAATGATCGTTGAACTTCCTGAATTGGGCCCTGTACATTAGTCGGTCGCTGAGGGTAGCCAGGGTGACGTTGGTTCCTTTTTGCGGAATTCCGGGCCCCAGGTTCGGATTAAATGCGTTTACAGGAAGGGAGAGAAGATTCCCGAATGTGGAATTTGAAGTCGTTTCAAAATCGGCAGAAAATTCAAGTATTCCCAGATGATTTGGTGATCCGCTATATTCATAAGTAAAATAGGCGGGCGTTCCTGCGGGAGGGAAAGTGCCATCGCAATCAGAAGGCAACATTCCGAAAGCTTCATTTGAGCCTGACAACGTGAACCAGATCATCTGTGCAGTGGGATCTCCTGCAAGCATGCTGGTACGATCAAAGGCAGCGGCGCCAGTCCCCACATAATAAGTATTGTTGGCCGAGAATCGGTTACAAGACATATAGTACCCATCTGTCCATACGCCAAACTTGGGATAATCGGGCATATCGGAAAACATATACTGGTAACGGTACCAACTCCCGGTAGGATCAGGAGTTTGTGAAACTGCGATCATCTGGTAAAAGGGTCCGGCAGGAAAATTGGGTAATGAGAACTGTGAAAATAACCATCTATCGGCATTTTCATCATAAACAACCACAGCATCCCCACTGTTGGTGTTATTTGGCATGCCGTTCCAAACTGAGCTACTGCCAATAGGTCCCAGCAGAATAACTCCGCTTTTGT
>JBEKQA010000227.1:0-4994 GCA_049520195.1 Bacteroidales bacterium | reverse complement strand
TCATTTGTGGTTAGTCTGAAAGCCTGGGATTCGGACAACTGTGCTGACAGCGTTTACCAGACTACCCTCATTCATGCTTTGCCCAAACCAGGTTATTCCTTTGTCTCTCAACCTTGTGACAGCCTGACAAGCTTCATCGATCAATCTTCTGCAGGCAGTGGGGTAATCTCAGACTGGACATGGAATTTTGGTGACGGATCTCCCGTTCAGACAATCGTTCCTCCGGCTTCAGGAAATACTACTCATATCTTTGATGCTATCGGAAATTACAGGGTCGGACTTAAGGTGACTAATAGTTTCGGATGTTATGACACCATTTCACAAATGGTTGGAAAACTCTCCTGTATCTCAGCCAGCTTTATCCAAAATGTGCAAGGTGCTTGTACTAATGCATCGGTCATATTCACCGACAACTCACAGCCTGTCAACCAGGTCAGCAGCTGGCACTGGATCTTTGGCGATGGAACAGACACAACTTACACGAAATACTCTCATGAGATAAGGCACACCTATACAAATTCAGGGGATTACTATGTCAGTTTGCTCATCACAGCTGTAGTTTACGGGCACACCTTTGCAGATACTGCAAAAGGCATGCTCACTATCAACCATGCACCCGAAGCCCGGTTCTCTGCTAACCCCGTTTGTCTGAATCGGACCACAACATTCAAGGACCTTTCTAATAACTATGGTGTAGATATTGCATCCTGGAAATGGAATTTTGGAGATCCTTCTTCAGGAATTGAAAATTTATCGGCATTACCCAACCCTTCTCATAAGTACTATAGTACAGGAACTTATGACGTTAATCTCGTGGTTATCAATAAATCCGGATGTAAGGACTCGCTGACCAAGCCAACAAAAGTATTTAAACTCCCAGGTGCTAAATTTGATAATAATCTGGCTTGCAGCGATAATCCAACTTATTTCTTCGACCGGTCGATCGCTGTTGATACTTCAATTGAAAGATGGCACTGGAACTTCGGTGTGCCTGGCATGAAAAAAGACACCTCAATGCTGAAAAATCCCTCCTATGTGTACAAGAAGGATGGAAACTATAATGTAAAACTGATCGTTCAGGATTATCATGAATGCTATGATACGGTGGATTCTATCATCAAAGTAAATCCATCTCCTTTGAGTGCATTCATAGTTATCGATAATGTTTCAGGTATGACAGGGAAAATTCAGCTACAGAATAAATCTGAGGGTGCTGACTCCTACTATTGGGACTTTGGGAATGGATTAACTTCAACGGACGAAAACCCGATTGTGACCTATAAGCAGGATGGGCAATACACGATCATGCTGGTAGCCTCCAACTCTTTTGGTTGTGTTGACTCCACCTTCTTACAATATGAGATGCTTTTCAAGGGACTATATGTACCTAATGCCTTTGTTCCCGAAAGTCAAATCCAGGGTGTCAATGTCTTCAAGCCAGTGGGAGTAAATCTAAAAGAATACAAGGTTGAAGTGTACGACTCCTGGGGACAACTTCTATGGGAATCCTCGCTTCTAGATAGCTTTGGCCGGCCTGTTGAAGTCTGGAATGGGCGGAAAGTTAATGGGGAAATTTATCAATCAGGAACTTACGTATGGAAAATCAATGCTGTCTTCATTGATGGAACCATTTGGGAAGGATCCGATATTGGAAAGGGTGAATCCAAAACAATGGGAACCGTCACTCTGATCCGATAGTTTAGTTCCGGGAACCCCTAATAAACAAAGTCAAAATATTTTTCTTTTTTTTATCAAATACTGACAATTGTCATTTTTTTGACTGTTGCTTCTACTTACTTTAGCTGTGAATTAATTCACAATAGTATGGAAAAGATGCAACCGACAGCAGTCTTTTTTTATAATCCAAAAAGAATAATACCGGATCCCATTGATTACAACGAACTTGTATCGTACATTCGAAAATTCCCTATTGTAAAGCAGGTTTGGCAATATGATGATTTTATATGGAATGAGGAGAACCTGCTTTCCAAAATAAAAGTACATCAGGTTGACAGGATTATTATCGCTGGCGCGGTACCAGGAATAGTAAAGACCTTGTTCTCTAAAGTCTTTTCAATAGCTGGTAAAAATCCGGAAAATATTCTCCTAGCCAGTTTTGCAGAACAAGGAATCAAAAATTCATCTGATCTGAACAGAGCAAAATCAGTACTTGCAGCGACAATTTTTGATATACCTTATGAAATTGCAGCGATACCGGAAGAATTCCCTATGAATCCGGCATCGCTGGTTATTGGCGGTGGAATTGCAGGAATACAGGCAGCACTTGAAATTGCAAATAGTAACAATTTGGTTTACCTGCTTGAAAAATCAGGGACAATTGGAGGGAAAATGGCTACATTCGATAAAACATTCCCTACACTCGATTGTGCTGCCTGCATCCTTACTCCTAAAATGGTTGAAGTTAACCAGAATCCCAATATCCGCCTAATGACCTGTTGTGAGGTATTGGATGTAAACGGCCAACCTGGGAAATACTCAGTTAAAGTATTAAGGAGAGCGAGAAGGGTCAACGTTTCAACCTGTATTGGATGCGGCACCTGCGCTGAAAAATGTCCTGCACAGGCCCCCAGTGAGTTTGATGCTGGTACATCTATGCGTAAGGCTATTTATATTCCGTTTCCTCAAGCTGTTCCCAATAAATACATGATCGATCCTACATCTTGCATCTACCTCAAGAATGGGAAATGTAGGGCATGTGTAAAAGCCTGTCCCGTACCCGATTGTATTAACCTTGATGAACAGGATCAGGAAATGTCGCTTGAGGTCGGTAATATCATTGTAGCGACAGGTTATAAGGTATTTGATGCGAAAAGAATGCCCCAGTTTGGTTATGGAATATTTCCAAATGTTGTGACATCACTTGAATTTGAAAGGTTGTTGAATGCTTCGGGTCCGACGGGTGGAAATATTACATTGCGCTCAAAAGATAAAAAAGGAAACTGGATATTTACTTCTGAATCAGAAAAGCCTGAAAGCATAGCCATTATCCATTGTATCGGCAGTCGTGACAAGAATTACAATAAATATTGTTCGCGCGTCTGCTGTATGTACTCACTTAAGTTTGCTCACCTTATCTTAGATAAACTACCAGATGCTGAGGTTTTTGAGTACTTTATCGATATGCGTGCATTCGGTAAAGGTTATGAAGAGTTCTATGAAAGAATTAAAGATGAAGGTGTTTCCATCATCAGGGGAAAAACAGCAAAAGTAGAAGAGAAAAATGGCAAATTACAAATCAGAGGTGAAGATATACTCCTGGCAAAGATTATTGAAAACCAGGTTGATATGGTAGTTCTTTCGGTAGGGCTGGAACCTTCAGAAGACACAGAAAAGCTTTGCAGGATCCTAGGAATTCCTCAAAGTGAAGGAGGATGGATAGAAGAAGCCAATTATAATACAAATCCTACAGGCACATTCAAAGGAGGGATCCTGCTGGCAGGGACCTGCCAGGGACCTAAAGACATTCCAGATACTGTTGCTCAGGGATCTGCAGCAGCTGCTAGGGTAATCCAGAACATCTTAAGAGGGAAAGTCAGCGGCAATACTGACACACCCGATCCGGGAAAAATAGAGCAACACTTAAGTGAACTTACACCCATTATATAATAAGGAGGAATAATTATGCGTGTACGTGTTCAACCAGAATTACGTAACCAGTTGATCCAATATGGTATAGGCGACTGGAATGCTTGTTACCACTGTGGCACCTGTACTGCCATCTGCCCTCTCTCAGAAGAAGGATTCCTGTTTCCGAGGAAAAAAATCCGACTTATGCAAATGGGGCTCAAAGACCAGCTTGAATCCAGTGTTGAACCATGGCTGTGTTATTATTGTGGCGACTGCTCCAAGACCTGCCCACGTGATGCAAATCCGGGAGAATTAATGATGTCTCTCCGGAGATATTTAACATCCAAATACGACTGGACCGGTCTCTCAAAAAAATTCTATACATCAGAAATATGGGAACTTGCCTTTATCCTTTTATTCGCGATTTTGGTTGTGATCTCTTTTCTGGTAATTCTTCCTTCGATGGGATATCATTTTACAAAAGAACTTACACCAGAAGGAAGCGTTAAAGTAAACTCATTCGCACCTATCCATATTGTCGAAACATTTGACTGGATTATGGCTATGGTGGTGGCTTCTCTACTCATCTCCAATATACTGAGGATGTACTATAAGATCATCTGGAAAAAAAGCACAACAAAAGTCTCACTGTGGGTGCATATACGAGAGTTTTGGCGACTTATCTTCAATTTTGCTGTTCAACCCAAATTTTCCAAATGTGATGATAAAAACTACTGGCTTTCACATTGGTTCTTAATGTCAGGATATACAATTATGTTCATTGTAATTGTGGTTTATCTTCCCTGGTTTCAGACTGAAAAGATATACCCAATTTATCATCCCCAACGACTACTCGGATATTATGCAAC
Organism: Bacteroidales bacterium; assembly: GCA_049520195.1. Lineage (GTDB taxonomy): Bacteria > Bacteroidota > Bacteroidia > Bacteroidales > FEN-979 > FEN-979. The sequence continues at coordinate 537 of JBEKQA010000227.1, read as the reverse complement.
GATCGGGTTGCTTTTTGGTCTGGGAGTAGCCATCACAGGCAGATTGAGAAAGAAGGATATAAAATTCCAATTCTCCCATGTAAGCGACTGGCTATTTGTGATCATGCTTACATTGACTGTTATAACAGGAATTCTGATCCATATTTTCAGAATCAATGGATTACCTGTGGCAACACATATAACTTACATTGCACATATGGCTGTGCTTGTACCTATGATTTTAATCGAAGTGCCATTCTCAAAATGGTCACACCTAGCTTACCGTCCATTTGCGGTTTACTTTGCTCAATTAAAAAAATATGCAATTCCAAAATAGTTTTTTCTAAACTGAAAAATCCAAACTATGGAAGAACCAAGAATAGGCGTCTACATTTGCTGGTGCGGAACCAACATCTCAAAAATGGTCGATGTGGAAGCCGTTGCCTCAGAAGTGGGGACATTACCAAACGTAGTATTGGCCAAAACCTATAAATATATGTGTTCAGATCCGGGGCAGGATCTTATCATCAAAGATATCCGCGGACATCATTTGAACAG
>JBEKQA010000226.1:0-5005 GCA_049520195.1 Bacteroidales bacterium | reverse complement strand
AGAATAACTTTTACAGTTTAGGGGGAGACGATCATGAAGAACTGGACGAAGATAAAGGAGATTAAGGAATGAGAATATATAAAAACAATAAGTATGAAAGGGAATAAAAAATTATTAGCAGTCTTGAATTCGCTGTTAGCAGATGAACTAACAGCTATAAACCAGTATATGGTGCATTCTGAAATGTGTGATAACTGGGGCTATCTGAAACTTCATATCGAAATCAGAAAACAAGCAATGGATGAAATGCATCACGCTGAACGGCTAATCGAAAGGATCATTTTTTTTGATGGTTCCCCAACTGTCTCCAAACTTAATAACATCCGGATTGGCAAAACTGTTGCAGAAATGATCAGTAATGATAATGATGATGAACTCGGTGCTGTTCAAAGCTATAATGATGCAATCAAACTCGCCCGGGAAGTTGGCGATCAAGGCACTGTTGACCTGTTGACCATGATCCTTAAAATGGAAGAAGGCCATATTGATTGGGCAGAAAGCCAGCGGGAACAGATTAAACAAATGGGCATGGAAAATTACCTTGTAAATCAAACAGAAGTTCCAGTCAAGTGAACTGTGTGAGCTCATGAACACACTACTGACGGCATTCGGATAACTAGAATAGGTCCGGCTTTTTTGAGACTCTTCTGCTTTCCAATGCAAGAATATATGAATATTCAGATCATTAAAAATACATTATAAGCTAGTCCCTGCGAAATGCTTCGGAATATACGATGAATTTGCTTCCGATTTAGTTATCTTGTATCGGATAAAAGGTTATTTATGATGGGAACAGCAATCAAATTAGATGGAGACAGTTTAGTACAACAATAATTCAACGAAGATGAAAACAATGAAGATAAAAAAGGTATTGATTGCATTGGATTATAATCCAACCGCACAAAAAATTGCAGAAGAAGGCTTTTCACTTGCTAAAGCTATGGGCTCCGAAGTTATCCTAATACACGTAATGACTGATCCGATATATTATTCTTCTTCGGAATTTTCTCCGATTATGGGATACACAGGATACCTGGATGATGGTTCTATGCAATTAGACAGTATTGATGCATTAAAAAATGCAGCTCAAAATTTTCTTGATAAAACAAAACAACATCTGGATGATAAAACCATCCAAACTCAGGTCAAAGAAGGCGATTTCGCGGAATCAATATTAAAGACAGCAAAAGAGTTGCATGCAGATATTATTGTCATGGGCTCTCACAGCAGAAGATGGTTGGAAAATATAGTTATGGGAAGTGTGACAGAAGAAGTTTTACATCATACTAACATTCCGCTTTTCATCATTCCAACAAAAAAACGTGACTAGGATAAAATTAAATGAAGAAAATATGAAAGATTTAAAGCTGTTTACGCCGATAATGGTCGGAACTGTCGAAGTGAAAAATCGTATTGTCATGTCGCCAATGACAAGGTGCAGGGCAAATGGGAATATGCCAAATGAACTAATGGCAGAATACTACAAACAGCGATCCGGGGCAGGTTTGATTGTTTCAGAAGGTACATCTCCTTCACCTAATGGGCTGGGTTACGCACGTATACCCGGAATTTATAGCAAGAAGCAGGTCGAAGCCTGGAAAATGACAACCATGGCTGTTCACAAGAGTGGAGGAAAAATATTTGTTCAACTTATGCATACAGGGAGGATAAGCCATTCCCTGAATATGCCTGAAGGATCTCAGATAGTTGCGCCTTCAGCAGTAAAAGCGACAGGACAAATGTGGACCGATGCGAAAATGTTGCAGGATTTTCCGGTACCAAAAAAGATGAGTGCAGAAGATCTCCTTCACACAAAAACAGAATTTGTTGATGCAGCACTAAATGCTATGGATGCCGGATTTGATGGCGTGGAATTGCATGCCGCCAACGGCTATCTTCTTGAGCAGTTCCTTTCACCTGTTAGCAATATCCGGAATGATAATTATGGCGGAAGTATTGAAAACCGTTGTAGGTTTGTACTTGAAATAGTAACTGCCGTGGCGGAGGCAATTGGCAAGGGGAAGATAGGCATACGTCTGTCGCCTTATGGTGTGGCAAGCGATATGCCATATTACCCTGAGATCGACCTCACATATCAATATCTATCGGAAAAGCTAAACGGATCAGGAATAGCCTATATTCATCTTGTAGATCATTCTGCAATGGGAGCCCCAATGGTACCGATAGAGCTTAAGAAACTCATCCGGGGAATTTTTCTAAACACAATTATCCTCTCCGGCGGTTATGATTTACAACGGGCAGAAACAGATATTGAAAGCGGATTGGGTGATCTTATTGCATTCGGTCGTCCGTTTATCAACAATCCCGATTTTGTTGAAAGGTTGAAAAATGATTTGACTTTATCACACGATCTTCATATGGATTTATTTTATACTGCTGATGAAAAAGGATATACTGATTATATGGTTTATAAAGCCTGATCAAAACAGTTCAATAAATGTTGGAATTATGTAACGGATTTGAATAGTTGTATAACGTTTATTTCAGTGGCTGACTGTACCTTTATTCCTTGATATATTATTAGTGACATATAAAGAATTAGTATTCATAATAAAATGTTAAAGCTATGGGAAGATTATTATTGATCATAGGACTAATACTGGTTGTTCTTTGGTTGCTTGGATTATTTGCATTTCAATGGCACTCACCAATTGTTCATTTGCTGATTATTATTGGTGTTATTCTGATCATCTTGGATCTTTTAAACAGTCGCCGAAATTGGTGGTGAATGCTAAATCTGAAAATTTAACGGGATTCTGCAACCAGTAATATGCTTTACTCAATACCGGAACCGGGTACTGGGGTTTATATATTGGATGTAAGAAAGTATTGAAGGAGTTTTCCCTTTGTGGGTGAATTTATCCTGCTACGAGGGACTCTTGTAATTTGAAACTTAGTAATAGACCAAAAAAATGAAAATAGTCATTAATAACAACAGAAGAATATCTGCAATTCAGGAAGAATTTAGTACAATGTTTCCATGTTTGACCCTTGCTTTCTTTGCAAAACCCAGTCGTCCCGGTGCTGCTCCTTCAAAAAAACTCATCAGGCATAGCGGTAAATCATTGCAGGATTGCAGGGCCTTCAGCAATGAAGGTGTAATTGAAATCTTACCTTCCATGAATGTATCTGATGTAAAAGAAAATTTCAGGGATGTTTATGGATTATCAGTCGAAGTATTTCATAAAGGAAGAAATGGATCGAATGAAACCCCTGTAAACGATAATATGACCCTCGGAGAAATAAACGGACAATAATTCCTGTTTGCTTTACAGGTTGTCCATGAAATGAGGAAATTGTCTTAAAAGGCAAAAGGTGTATGTGTGAATTATGTAAATTATTTTCAAAATGATGTAACACAATTCAGAAGAAAAGTTCGCATTTTTGTTGAGCAATTCAAGATTAATTTAATATGAAAATAGGCACATTCAGGATAAGCAGCGCAAAAAAGATCAGAAAATTTCTGGTGGAGACCATCAAATATCGGGAGGATCACGAATGGTACATATACATCGCAATATATGAAAGTCGTATATTAGGGATGTGTTTTTATAGGAATCTAAACCATAGGTCTGGAACGATTAATAAGATGCTAAAAGATGCTCAGGCTGAAGAGAGGGAAATCATTACTGTTGAGGATATTGATATGAATGCTGTTTTGAGTAATTATCAAGAACTTGCTTTTCATTTTTGAAAGATAATTGATCCCTGATCCAACTTATATCCAGTCAATTATTGGATTGGCTGTATATTCTTTACTGGCAGGCAGCCAGTGATATACCTGCAACAAACTTTTTCCTCCTTTCCGTCCGGAATTCCAGGATATGAAATAGAAATTGAAATGTGTGAATAATGTAACTTTTTGTAGTAGTTGTGTAACATGGAATATAATGAAGGTGACGACCTTTGTTCTGTTGTGAAAAGTTATTCACGATTTAATCCAATTTCAAATGAAAACAATTCTACTTAATGCATTAATAACAGCTATGCTGCTCTTAATAACCATCCTGACTTTTGCACAAGCTCCTCCACTGGGAACTGCTGCTAATTTCGTCCTCTTTACTACAGTAGGGGCAGTGACCAATACTGGAATTTCGCAGGTGACAGGCAATGTCGGCACGAATAGCGGTTCCAGTACCGGATTCGGAAATGTGAATGGTATAATGTGTGACAATGATAATGCAAGCGCTCAATGTGCAGCAGATTTGCTGATTGCATATAACCAGTTGAACAATACCACTGCAACTTTCTTTCCATCAGTTTTGCTGGGCAATGGACAGACTTTTATTGCAGGTGTTTACTCTGTATCCGGAGCGGCAACATTGAACTCAGATCTTATTTTAGATGCACAGGGAAATGCGGGTGCAGTATTTATTATTCAGATACAGGGTTCATTTTCTACAAATGCAAATGCAAAAATAAAATTGGTTAATGGAGCTCTGGCATGTAATGTGTTTTGGAAAGTGGAAGGTTTGGTAAGCATGGCTTCAGGAACAACCATGCGGGGGACAGTAATCGCTAACAATGCTGCAATTAACATGAACAGTGGCGATACGCTTGAAGGAAGAGCACTTTCTACTACCGGGGCTATTACGGTTGACGGAGTTCTGGCTTATACACCCATTGGTTGTAGAAGTCCTGTTCTTACAGGCCCCATTGCTCCTGCACTAGCTTCCACAGCATGTTATGCGTTGTTCTCTGCTGACGGCCCTGTTTCAAATTCGGGTATAACATATGTTACCGGTGATGTTGGAACAAATGTCGGTTTAACTACCGGATTTGATCCGTTATTAGTAACGGGTATTATTCATCCTATTCCTGATTCTTCAACTGCACGGTGCGCTGCTGATTTAAGTAATGTCTATAATTACCTGAATACACTTCCCTATGATATCGAGCTACTGTATCCGGCACAATTTGGTAACAACCTGGTTCTTACTCCCCATACTTACCTCCTGAATGCAGCTACAGTATTTACTGATAC
>JBEKQA010000225.1:0-6583 GCA_049520195.1 Bacteroidales bacterium | reverse complement strand
TTTACGGCAACCCCAACCAATGGAGGGACAACTCCTGCTTATCAATGGAAAGTCAATAATATAGCCATCTCAGGTGCTACCAATCCAACTTACAGCTATGTGCCAGTAAACAATGACGCAGTGAGCTGTGTCCTGACTTCTGATGCAAATTGTGTGACAGGAAATCCCGCAGTATCCAATATTATTACGATGATAATCAATCCAGACAACACAATCACATTGACTTCCGGACTAGGTACTGATGCTCAGACTATTTGTGTTAACAATCCAATTGTAAGTATCACTTATCAGACCACCGGTGCAACAGGAACTCTTTTCAGCGGTTTACCGTCTGGGGTTACAGGAAACTGGTCAGCCAATTTGATCACAATAAGCGGGATTCCAAATGTTTCCGGATTATTTAATTACACAATGACATTAACCGGAGGTTGCGGAACAATAAGCCAAAACGGGACAATAAATGTAATTCCTACAGTCGGAACACCAACCGCTATTATAGTTTCTGCAGGTACAGAGCCATCTTGTCAGCTTACCAATGGAATAACTACTACAACTTATTCTACTTCAGCAACAAACAGTACAGGATTTAACTGGAGCATCAATAATCCTGCTGCAGGGAACATTGATGCAATGACAGGAGTCATGACCTGGGCCAATGGCTTCTCAGGATCAGTGGATATCCAGGTAACTGCTAATGGCTGTAATGGGCCTTCGTCTCAAGTAGTAAGGCTTGTAACCGTGAATACAGATCCTATTCCAACCGTGACAGGGCCTTTATCTGTTTGTGTTAATTCGGCGGGAAATGTCTATACGACAGAATCCGGTAAGACAAATTACCAATGGTCGGTTTCTGCAGGTGGCTCAATAACCGGAGGCGGGGGAACGGGAAATAATACGGTGACTATTACATGGAATACAGCAGGGGCTCAAACTGTGAGTATTTCGTACACTAATTCAACCGGCTGTTCCGCTGCGGCCCCAACTGTTTATGATGTAACTGTAAATACTCTACCAGTCCCGACCATCACAGGACAGACAGACCTATGCGTCAATTCAGGTTATTACAATTATAATACGGAGGCAGGAATGTCTAATTATGTGTGGACTGTTTCATCCGGGGGCATTATCAACAACGGATCAGGAACTGACCAGATCCAGGTTTCATGGATTGCTCCCGGAGCTCAGACTGTCAGTGTGACTTATAGCAATGGCCCTGGCTGTAATGCAGCACAACCAACAGTCCTCGGTGTAACTGTGAATCCCCAGCCAGACCCGGCCGGGCCAATCACCGGCACAGCAAATGTTTGTGCAGGAGATACCGGTGTTGCATATTCAGTAGCACCGATTCCGTATGCAATAATCTATAATTGGATTTTACCGCCCAATGCTTCTATTGCTTCAGGAGCAGGAACAAATTCTATCACGGTAGATTTTGCTAATAATGCAGCATCAGGAGACATTTATGTATATGGAAACAACTTCTGTGGTAACGGCGGAACTTCCCCGGCCTTTAGTGTCACTATTGAGCCGCTGCCAGATCCGGCAGGCATTATTTCCGGCCCAAACAATGTTTGTATAGGAGATTCCGGGGCAGTTTATTCTGTTGGGACAATCGGGAATGCTACTGGCTATAATTGGATAGTTCCATTTGGAGTTCTTATCGTTAATGGTGGTAACACGAATTCGATAACCGTGTATTTCACGTCAAATGCAATTTCCGGGAACATTACCGTACAGGGGGTCAACACTTGCGGGGAAGGAACAGTTTCACCGAATTTTGCTGTAACAGTAAATCCTATTCCTCCGGCACCTATTGTTACTAATACGGGAAACATGTTGCATAGCAATGCACCGGTTGGAAACCAATGGTATTTTGAAGGGTCTCTGATAATCGGAGCTAACTCACAGGACTACCTAGCAACACAGACAGGATATTATTGGGACGTTGTAAATCTTAGCGGTTGCTCGTCAGATACTTCAAATCATAAGTTAATCATCGTTACGGGTATTGGGCAACATCCTGCACCTGTAATCAATCTATATCCTGTTCCTAATAATGGTAAGTTCAATATTTCAATTACCACTGCCTCAGAAGAATACTTCACTTTCAGGATATACAATGATCTTGGAGTCAATGTCTATGAAGAGACTAAGGTTGAGGTTAATGGCTCACTTACGAAGACAATTGATTTCCGACCGGTACCGAATGGAATGTACACGATCATTATCAAAGATGATCAGGAAACTATTCGAAAGAAGATCGTGATTGATAATTAGCGGCTTATGCCGTGGATTAATTTTATTGTTGAAATAGGGTATCTCAAAAGTCAGGCACCTTTTACTTGAGTATACCCTAAGCGAACCTAAGGCGAAGGAAGAGCGAACGAAGTCTATTGAAAGTCTATAGAAAAGGGGTAATTTCTACAGCTAAATGCTAATTTTCAGCTTGTTAGAAAAATCAATTTTCACTGAAAATGTCTTAACTAACTCAAAAACAATATATTAATTTCTCATTTTCAGACCATAAAAATGAGAAAGCAGGTAGGTTAATTAATTTACATGATATTTATCTTTTGTCATATTATTCTAATTCGTTGGTAATAAATATTTTATATGTATATATTCATAACTGCCCGTTGATCAGAATGATGTAAAAATTCTAAAACGTTATATCAGTAAGAATTACAAAATCTCAGGAATAACGGGAAGGAAGTAAAAAGAAAAGTTCAGCTATTTGAATAGAAACTTTGAGTAGATTGGGAATGCTTTTTCGATGTAGGGATAGAGTTTTGAAGTTTCCTTTGTTTTGTGAGTGATACGATTTTCGTTTGGGTCAAAATGGACCAGAATGAATAACAGGAATGTCACGCCTAAGATGCCTTTCAGTAAGCCAAACAATCCGCCGATAATCCGGTTCAGAATTCCAAGTCCAACCGTTTTGATCACTTTCTCAAGAAGTTTGGCAATAATAATAACGATGATGACGACCAAAATAAAGGTCAGGACATAAGAAAGAATTGTCAGCCAGGTACCTGACGGGTGAAATGTCCTGACCAGAAAGTTGCTAATATATCCTGAGTAATGAACTGCAGCCCAAATTCCGAGTAAAAGAGCAACCAGAGAAGCAAGACTCAGAATAAAACCCTTCCGGATTCCATTTATTAAAAGGAGTAAAAGAATGCAAAGAATAATGATGTCGAGGTAATTCATATATCACTGCTTCAAGCGGGAAGTAAGTTCTGTACCAAAAACAAATTCATTAAGTTCTTTATTGCTGGTATGAAGAATTGTTTCTTTATTTCCTTTCCACCACAGTTCACCATTATAGATGAATGCAACATTATCACCTATGCTGAGCACGGAGTTCATATCATGGGTATTGACGATTGTGGTGATTTCATATTCGACAGTGATCTCTTTAATAAGCTGATCTATAACACCTGATGTCTGCGGATCGAGACCTGAATTGGGCTCATCGCAAAAGAGATATTGCGGGTTCATTGAGATAGCCCTCGCAATGGCAACTCTTTTCCGCATCCCCCCGCTGAGTTCAGATGGCATGAGTTTATTTACATTTTCCAAGTTAACGCGTTCGAGAACAAAGTTAACGCGATCAAGTTTTTCTTTTTTAGTTTGCTTTGTGAACATATCCAAAGGAAACATAACATTCTGCTCTACAGTCATATAGTCAAATAAGGCACCTCCCTGAAAGAGCATCCCTATCTCCTGCCGGAGATTTTTGCGTTCTTCAAAGTTCATGGCTGAGAAGTTACGATTGTCATAGATAATTATACCGTTATCAACTTCATACAGACCCACGAGGCATTTCATCAGTACTGTCTTACCTGAACCACTTTGACCGATGATAAGATTCGTCTTTCCTTTTTCAAATTCACAAGAGATGTTCTTCAAAACATGATGGTTCCCAAAAAATTTATTTATTTCCTTTGCTTCGATCATGTTAAAAGAAGTTGAGTCAGAATAAGGTTAAAAATAATAATCAGAATGCTACTGACAACAACAGCTTTAGTACTTGCCTGACCTACTTCCAAGGCGCCTCCGCTGGTCCTGTATCCGTAGAAACCAGAAATGGTGGAAATAATGAAAGCAAAAAAGAGCGTCTTTAAAAGTGCATAAAAAACAATGTACATTTGAAAATCAATGCGGATTCCATTAATATAATCTGTTGTGGTTGATAATCCTGTCGCACCCATAGCCAACCATCCACCAAGGATTCCCATCCACATACTCAGAACGATAAGGACAGGATTTATTAGAACTGATGCAACCACTTTGGGGAAGATGAGATAATTGGCAGAATTGACTCCCATAATTTCAAGAGCATCAATTTGTTCAGTCACCCGCATCGTTCCAATTTCAGATGCTATTCGTGAGCCAACTTTTCCGGCGAGGATAAGGCTGATAATGGTTGGAGAGAATTCGAGTATGATGGATTGGCGTGTTGTCCATCCCACCATAGTAAGCGGTATGAAGGGATTATCGATGTTATAGGCAGTTTGAATGGCGACAACTGCTCCCATGAAAGCCGAGATAAATGCAACGATGCCAATAGATTCAATACCGAGCCCCTGTATTTCGTCTAACAGCCGCTGCCAGAAAATCCTTCCTTTCTGAGGTTTGGTAAAGACCCTATGCATCAGCAGAATATAATCACCTGTATTGCTAATAACTTTTATATCCACAGGAAATATTTTCGCTAAAATTACAACAATCCTGCATTAACAGGCGTTGGAATTTAAAAATTTCTCTTCTTTTGTCTGACGGAATAGAATGTACTACAGCAGTTTGATCAGGATCAATTATATTTGTAGAATGAAATTTACCCAACGGGGTTTTATTTTAATGCTCTTAATAATTGCCTTAATAGCAGGTTCCTGTACGACTACGTCCTATCAGAAGTATCATCCTAAAAAGCCAAAATCATGCAACTGCCCTACCTGGGGACAAAAAAACAATCCCTGTATAGTCGTTCCGGATCTTCATTCTTATCTTCCGGAGAATTCAGCAGGATATATACTGAAGTGGTTTCATGATAATCCGGTTCTTCTAAGGATTTCGAAGATCCGATCATCAAAATTCGGCGATTACCGTGCACCCATTAATCACATGCCTGCCAGGATCTCGGTAAACAGGAATCTGAATAAATTTGATTTTTTGATCACCTTGGTTCATGAGATGGCTCACCATGAGGTTTATACTGAAGCTTGCATTCCAAATAATGCTTTTTTTATTCACCGGCGAAAGCGGCGGCCACGACCTCATGGGAAGGAATGGAAAGATCATTACCTACGTCTTATGAGCCCGCTTTTAACAGAAAGCATCTTTCCGTCAGAAATCTTAAAGCACCTTGTCGATCATTTAAAAAATCCCGGGTCATCTTCTAAATCAAACAATTATCTCGTTTTGGAGCTAAAAAATTATGATGCACCCGATGATAGTGTATTCATTGATTCTCTGCCTTTTGATGCAATCTTCAGCTTACCGGCCGGAAGAAAATTCAAGAAGAAGGAAAAACTTCGAAAACGTTACCGATGTGAAAGTCTTGATAACGGAAGGATCTATCTTTTCAGTCCAATGGCGAGGGTTTTGCCAATGTTATCATGATAACTCACGGTGATTCATTGTATTCTTTTCATTATATCGTAATTTTACCAAGAATTTAAGCCTTTCAGAATGGAAAAATCAAACCATCATTATTGTGTGATTATGGCGGGTGGGGTAGGAGCAAGGTTTTGGCCGATGAGTCGCACCAGTCATCCCAAACAATTTATTGATATCCTTGGTACAGGAGAAACATTGATCCAGCAAACTTACAAACGTTTTGCAAGGATCATGAATACCGAAAACATTTATATCGTCACGAACGAAGCTTATAAATCTCTGGTGAAGGAGCAGCTCCCGGGAATTTCTGACGAGCAAATACTTTGTGAACCGGCAAGAAGGAATACTGCACCCTGTATTGCCTATGCAAATTACCGAATCCTTGCGAAAGATCCTGAAGCCTGTGTCGTTGTGGCACCTTCTGACCACATAATTCTTAAGGAAGAGATATTCCTGGAAAATATACTTACCGCCCTGCATGTGGCCAGCGAACATGATTGGCTTCTTACGTTGGGGATTCGTCCAAGCAGGCCTGATACAGGATACGGATATATCCAGTTCAAAGAAGGAACAGTTTATCCAAATGAGCCGCAATTAAAAAAGGTGAAAACCTTTACTGAAAAACCTGATATTGAGCTAGCCAAGACATTTATAAATTGTGGCGATTTTCTTTGGAATGCAGGTATTTTTGTGTGGTCACTGAAAAGCATCATGAAAGCTTTCGCAGATTTCCTGCCTGAGATCAATGTCCTGTTCCGGAAAGGAATAGGACACTACGGGACACCAGGTGAATCGAAATTTATCAATGATACTTATGGTATCTGTAAGAGCATCTCAATCGACTATGGAATTATGGAAAAATCGGCCGATGTTTATGTTCTTGCCGTTGATTTTGGTTGGTCAGATTTGGGGACATGGGGATCTCTTTACGAAAACCGTTTAAAAGATGAGAACGGAAATG
>JBEKQA010000224.1:0-5020 GCA_049520195.1 Bacteroidales bacterium | reverse complement strand
TAATTACTGGGATAAGTGATTAATGAAAACAAAAAGCACGAAACTCTCATCCCGGACCGGGAAAAACGCTGGTAAGCATCTGAAAAATGAAGCGGGTAATATGGCTGTGACCAAGCCCTTTTTCCAGAAATATGCCGTTCTGTTCCTCGTACTCTTGCCACTGATTGTCTATTTTAAAACCATCTCTTTTGATTTCACTAAGCTGGATGATCATATCTTCATCCAGGAAAATCAGAGTTATAATAGCAATCCGGCCAATATTATTAAAAGTTTTCACAGGGGACTTTTTTCTAATAGTGATGATGTTTTTTACCGCCCGGTATTACTCTCTGATTTCATCCTGGAATCACAACTCTTCGGAACCAATCCTAAAGGGTTTCATTTCACCAATCTGCTCCTCCATATTTGCTGTGTCCTTTTACTATACCTCTTCCTTAGAAAGATTGACGTTCCCGAAATAACTGCATTGATACTATCCCTTATCTTTTCTGTTCATCCGGTCTTAAGCCAGGCTGTGGCCTGGATCCCGGGTCGCAACGACATGCTCCTTGTCCTTTTCTTTTTTGCCTCTGCCATTCTTATCATCGACTATCTCCATAAACCGGAATGGCTTCTCTTTACAGGGCAGTTCCTGTTCATGCTCCTGGCTCTCTTTACAAAAGAAACGGGTGTCATCATTCCGGTTATTCTGGTAGGCTTCATCTTCTTAAAGTTTAAAAGCAACTGGAAAAGATGGCTGCCTTTGCTTATAAGCTGGGTCCTGGCCATTATAGCATGGTTCTTTATGCGAAAAGCTTCCGCCATCGGAAAAGAAGCTTTCTCCCTGCCTTGCCTTATCCATAATGCGATACCCCGTCTGCCAGCTATTCTTCAATATCTTGGAAAGATATTTTTTCCGGTCAATCAGTCTGTCTATCCCTCCCTTTCTGACACGACCTATGTCTGGGGTATACTGGCACTCATTGTAATTACAACTCTGATCATCCTTTCAAAAAGCTATAAGAAAGCATTGACCATCATCGGGGTGGCCTGGTACATTCTGTTCCTGATCCCGGTATTTATGGTTCCTGCTGAAAAGAATGACCAGATATTTGAGCACAGGCTTTATCTGCCAATCATTGGAATCTTATTAGTACTCAGCCAAACGATGCTATTCAGCGATAAGGTCAATAACGAAAGAAAGTTTATTGTCGCAATGAGCGTTATAGTTCTGTTTGCAGTGATGAGCTATTTTCATAGTGATTATTTCAGCACCCCTCTTAAGTTTTGGAACAAAGCAGTTTCGGATAACCCGGAAAGTGGAATGGCAAAAATGATACTGGGGACTCAACTGAATGACCCGGTCGAACAGGAAAAGCTTTATCGGGAGGCATACAAGCTGAATCCCCATATCCAGGTCCTGAACCTGATGCTTGGAAAAATAGCCATGAATAATAACCGCAACGAGGAGGCCAAAGAATATTTTCTGAGAGAGCTCAAGCTTACAAATATGCCGGGAACATACAGTTGTCTTGCCCGTATTTATGTCATGAACAATAATCTTGATAGTGCTGCTTATTGTCTGAAGCGATCAGTTGATATTGCACTTCAAAGTAAGAAAGAAAAAGAATCCTATCTTCCTGAACTTTTGGAAGAATCATGCCATAATCTTGTCCTGGTTTATCTTAACCGGCATGAACAGGGAAAGGCATTAGAAGTGATTAAGTTAATGAACGACAATGATATCCCAGTCTCCCAGGACCTTGTTGATCTGACAACTGGCCAGTCAAATATGAAATGATTTTGATGATCAGGCCAACAAAAAGGCAAATTGGATGCTGAAACTAACCTACATCATTGTTTTACGACTTTCCCTTCCCCTGTTATCCTGTCATTGACAAGCCTTACAATGAAAACCCCGTTAGGTAGATTGCTTATATCTATCCTTGTTCTCGACTGTGTAACTTGTTGATTCAGGATGCTTTGTCCTTCTAAATTCAGAATGATCAGTTGACTTTGTGTCGGAAGTACAGGCGTTTCAACGGTTACAACTCCTGAAGATGGATTTGGATAGATAGTCAGCAAATTTGATTTCCCTGACAGATCATCGATGCCCTGAGGATAACCTCCCCCGTTGGATGTTTTTACTATGGTTCCGAGTGCACCAACTGCATAAGCAGTGCTGGTATCGGTAAAGAAAATATCACGAAGGTCATTCACGGTAGCATTATTTAAGGTATCCCAAACAGTCCCGCCATTGTACGATTTCCTTAGGATTCCGGCTTCACCCACTGCAAATCCGGTATCGGCATTGGGGAAATAAACTGAGTACAGGTAGAAGTTTGTGTTAGCCGGCTCTGCTGTCCAGGTTACACCACCATCTGTGGTTTTCCAGATACTCCCGTAACCCGCAACGAATCCACCGGCAATGTAGCCTGTATCAGCACTTGTAAAGTAATCTGAGAGGAAAACATAATCTGAAGCATATATACCCGGCGATAAGGCTGTCCAGGTTACTCCTGCATCAATGGTTTTAAGAATAGTTCCGTATAGTCCTACAGCATACCCTGTATTGGGATTGGGAAAGTAAACTGAAGTCAGGTCATTTATGGTTCCTGTCGGATAAGCCGTCCAGGTTGTTCCGCCATCACTGGTTTTCAAGAGAGTCCCGGTGTCACCCACAGCATACCCGGTGTTGGAGCTGATAAAAACAATCGAAACCAGATTTTGAATTGTACCACTCGTAAGTGAATACCAGGTTGTACCTCCATTTATAGTCTTTAAAATTAAACCTCCGACGCCAGCGGTATATCCAGTATCCCTGGAAGTAAAATAGATTGAGCCAAGATAATTCTTTGTTCCGCTTGTCAACGAACTCCATGAATTTCCCCCGTTGATTGTTTTCAATATCGTCCCGCTATCGCCTGCAACAAAGCCCCTGTTTGCATCTGTAAAATAAACTGAAGTCAGATAATGCGTTGTTCCACTGGTAAGAGTAGTCCATTGTGAAAAAGCAAAAGTCGAATTAATTAGGATAAGAAGCGATAAGACAAGTTTTCTCATGATGTTTTAATTTAATGTAACAGCATATCTGTAATCACCTGGCAAAAATACTCAAATGTATTGACAAAAAAGAGGGTCTGACATTTTTGTCTCAAAACCTCCTGAACCAATAGTCTTTTTATTAAAGCTGGAATCTTTAAAAAAGGATTCTATCATATAATGATTAAAAATATTTCAGTTTATTATATGGATATACAGAATTTTTATATATTTTTATCAGGTAAATGAATGATTAAAGACTTCTATAATCTAAAGACAATTAATCCGGATCATTTTTAACTGATAAAATTCAATTAATTACCCAAACCCATGAAAAGATTATTTACATTTAAGGGGGTTGCGATAATCATTGCGATCCTTGGTGTTATTTTACTCATGTCAGGATGTGCTAACAAAGAAGTCGTTACTGACTGTCTCAAAGGTCATACTTATGGATTCTTGGGTGGCCTTTGGCATGGGATCATCGCGCCGATCGATCTGATTGCAATGCTTTTCCGGAATGATGTTTCCGTATTCGCACCAAATAACAATGGTGCCTGGTATGCGTTCGGATTCATTTTAGGAAGCGGAGGCTGGGGATTCCTGGGTGGACATAGGGCATCAAAGAGTTACAGGAAAAAGTAGAGTGAAAGTAATATCTTGGAAAACCTACTGACATTGACAAGATAAAAAAATGAAGGTGAAATTTAATTTCGTAGATAACCAATTTGACCCTTTGGTCGATGATCCCACTAACTATAAATGGAATGTTTTCTATTACAACCTTAAAGATAAACGGTTAGTGGTACCAAAGAGAAACCGGATTCTCGGATTGACGCTGAACTTTGCAAATCCCTATGCCCTCTATTGGGTGATAGGCATTTTCCTTTTTATTTTTTCGGCTTTTGTGATGGGGTATCTGGTATGAACCAGCCCTGATATCAATATTAAGACTCCGGGAAATTGAAATATAGAACTCGTGATGAATTCATTTATCCGCGACATAGTTAAAAGTCATTTGATCCCTTCCGATGGGTATATCTTTGGCTTCGCAAACCTGAATGGGCTGCTGCCGGAGAAGTTCAAGGGATACCCCTATGGAATCTCCATTGGCCGGAGACTTGATGACAAAATTGTTGATGCAATTATTAATGGACCTACCCTGGAATATCTCTTTACTTACGAGGCAATTAATAATAAATTACAGGACGTTTGCGACCGGATTACTTATAACCTGAAACAGGCAGGGGTCTCAGCTGTTCCAATAAAACCCACGATCCACACAACTTCCGATAAATTTGACCAGTACCTCCCTACACTCAGGTACGAAGTGTCTCATAAGATGGTAGCAACGAGAGCCGGTCTGGGTTGGATCGGTAAAACGGATCTGTTTATCTCTAAAAAGTTTGGTGCAAGGTTAAGACTTTCAAGTATTCTGATTGATCATACAGTCAAACCCTATACAGAACCAATAGAAAAAAGCAGATGCGGAAAATGTAAAATATGTGTTGAGAAATGCCCGGCTCAGGCAGCAAACGGTCAGCTGTGGGATATTACTACTGACAGAGACACTTTCTTTGACGCTTTCAAATGCAGGGAGAAATGCAGTGAATTAGCCCGGAAGCATTTAAACCTTGACCGCAGGATTTGTGGAATCTGTATTTCTGCCTGCCCGATAGGACAAAAATCAAGATCCCGAAGTAACAAATAGGTATTTATTCTCCTGAAGATGCATAACCGCCCAGGCCTTAAAATAATGGGTGTGACAGTTTCAATTTTTACTCTTAACTTATAGGCAGAATTCCTGTAATACAAATATTCTCTTCAATTCTCCCTAATAAACTGTTTTTTTTCTTTCCTTAGCAGTCTAATTAATGATAAAATGAATTCTGGTATCGGATTCGTGGCCTACCTTCTGCCTGCTGCATCGTTTGGTTTTGCTGCTGCTGTTCAACCAGGACCTTTATCCCTCTATCTGATTTCCCAGACCCTGAGAATT
>JBEKQA010000223.1:0-5052 GCA_049520195.1 Bacteroidales bacterium | reverse complement strand
CTAAGGAATCGAGTTCATTTCTCTTATAATTTGTAACTGTCCGGTAATTATTGACAACCTCTCTGAATTTTTCTTTATGAAGTCCCCTTAGTTTAAAATTGTATTGGTTCATAATCTCATTAACCATATCACATGCAATTTTTGGATCTTTATCCCAAACTTCAATGATTACAGCATCGTAGGGTGTTTTCGTAATTTTAACATTCTGACCAAATTCCCATAATAGGGTACTTGTAAAATATTCGTATGATGGGTCAATTCCATAATGGCGTGGCAGATCGAATTTTACAATCAGACTATCACGAATATCTTTTGACTGAAGCACCTGCATCATCTGTTCACTCAGACTTTCATCTGCATATGCTGAAATATTGGAAGGATAAACAACAGCGAATGATTTATACAGTGGTGTAATAAAGATCGAACTTGAGAAAAAAGCAGCAAGAATTGCTGCAGCTGCTACTATGACCGCAAGGTGAATCTTCCAGCGAATAAAAATCTTAATCAGGCTTTTACTTTTAAAGTAATCTTCCATAATTATATTATTTAGGAATTTGAATTTTATATTTCTTGGTTTCAGGATAGATTGAATTTCTTGTGTGATTCGTATGTACTTATCTTTTCTACCATTATAATGACAATAATGCAAAGAAAGAAAGCAGAAAAAGTTGAGACGAGGACAATCAACCATTGAACGGGATAAGATTTTCTCTCAGCTTTGTAAGCATTATTAACGATGAACTTTTGTGGAAGATCTTCTTCAGCGTCTACTTTGGCTTCTTTTAATTTAGCCTGTAGCAATGTCAGTTGGTGTGTTTTAAACTCCAATGCATTCTTCAGAGACATATAAATACCTCCATACTTGCCAAGTACATCCAATCTTTTTTGCAAAGCAGCCATTGCTGATTTTTCATTTTTACTGGTTGCAATGGCCATTTGTGTATTTAAAGCCTGCGATTGGTACTCAACGTCATTGACACCCAATTTTCCAATAGCGACTAATGAATCGGTGATTTTACTTACCTCATCCTTTAATAAATTGTACTCTGATTCTACAATCAGGTACCCCGAATATGCTCTTTGACGTTGCATTTGGTTCTTTGTAGAGTCGAGAAGATCAGCAATTTTGTTAGCTATATCTGCTGCAATTTGTGGATCTTTATCTAAAACTGATATTTGAACTGCCATATATTCAGTACGACGGAAAGTAATATTCTTATCGTATTCTTTATAGAGAGACTCATTTTTGAACCTTGATGAGGAATCAATCTTATAATGTTCCATAAGATTGAACTTCTTAATGATCCGGTCCCGAATTTTATTGGAGTTTAATATTTGTAACAACTGCTCTGCCTGTTCGTCTTCGCCGAAAGCCATAAGATCCTGTCCTTTTTCTGATTGATCACTAAGCAAGGCTTTTGAAACCGAACTTGTACTTGCCGGATACAATATGACATTTGATTGGTATTTGGGAGTTATAAACCACGGACAGGAAAAGAACCATGAACCAAGTGCAGTAACAATGATAACAATTATAAGAGGCTTTCTCCATTTGTATAAAAATATAACAAGACTACCGGAATCAAAATCCTCATTTCTTTTAATTTCATTTGTCATAGGATCAAAGATCAAATATTCTTCAAAAGTATTATTTTTTACTGAAAACGCAAAAAGTAAAGATCATGAAGCAATGATGGAGGGTTAATTGTCTTCACGAAGAATCCGAAGCATAGATTTCAGATTGAGCAGTTTTAAAACTGCAGCAAACCCGAAAGAAAGAATGATCATCAGGAATAAGTTCACGAGCCAGGAATTGGCCGATAACCCGAGGCCTAATTGCCTGAGATCAACGGCTTTTGATATGAAATTTATCATTATAACGCCAATAACAAAGAGTGCGAGTGTAAGAAGGTACCGATAGTTTATTTTGAATTTAAAGATCACCTGGACAATTATCACTTGTACTATAGCAATGAAAGACTGAGTGACCAGGCTGGCGTATGCGGATCCAACAGCCATCAATCGAGGAATCAGTATCAGGTTCATTGTAAAATTAATCAATAAACCAATGAGAGAGATAACATTAAGGTGCTTAAGATTTCCGTTCGCGGTCAATAGAGTACCAAATATATATGTTGTAGAAACTGCAATAAATCCGCCCATTAATAGTTTGAATACTTCTGATGATCTGTCGAAATGCTCCCAATAAAGGAGCTTCATGATTTCATTACTATAAAAGATACATCCACAAGCAACTATGATAGCAATTGTAATCAGGAGGGTAAAAGACAATTTTACCATTTTCTCTACAGACTCCTTTCTCTTGATCATCCTGGAAAAGACTGGTATTAGTAACACAGAGAAAAGATAAGCAATCATATTGGCAGCGTCTAGCAAACGGAATCCGTTTGCATAAATCCCAACCTGGAACGAAGCGGTATTTATCTCACCGTTTGGAACGGTTGCCTTATCCGGTAAAAGCTTGCCGAGCATAACGGGGTCGAGACGGTTATATAATGTCATTAAAAGCACTAGAGAGGCAAAAGGCAGGCTACGTTTAATTATCATCAGGAAAAAAGGCCAGTTTACACTCAGTTTCCTGAAACTGGCTTTTTTGATTACGATTATTGAAGCAATCAGAATAGTTATTCCATAAGCTGCTGTCTGAGAATAAACAAACCATTCAATCTTAAACTTTGATGTTGTAAAGTGGCCCCATAATAATATGCTGCAAAACAGGATCATAAGCATACGATCGAGGACTGATAAAATACTATCTGTCTTAAACATCAGCAAGCCAGAAACATTCGATCTCAGGTAAAGAATGAATGATGTAAGGATCTGGTTTATTGCAAGCCAAATGAGGAGCTTCATCTGTTCGGCTTTATATTTCATTAAAAATGCAACGGTAAATGCGATAAAAATATAAAGCAAAGCAAGAAGGAACTTAAGGACGACAATCGCAGAAAAATGTTTGTTAAGAAGCTGTTGATTCTGAGCAATATTCCGGTTATTGAAATTCGTAATTCCAAGATCGAGAAAGATATTGAATAAGAAAGAGAAATTAAGCAGATCAAAGTAGAAGCCGTAATTCATTGCTCCTACAACATTCTGAACATTCCTGTCGATGGCAAAGATCCAAACTGGTTTTATTAACAGGTTGAGCAGAAGCATCAACCCCAAGTTCGTCAGAAATTTTCGCTGCATAAAAAAGTAAAAGCTTCTGGGCTCAGAAACTTTTCATCAAAACATGAAAAATAATTCAGATATTTGCTACAAAGTTAAAAATTAAACTTTTGCTTTAACAACAATAATCCTATATTTTCGGTACCTGATGAACATTGCTGTCAATACCCGCTTGTTAATCAAAAATAAATTAGAAGGAATTGGATGGTTTACGTTTGAATCTCTCAAGAGAATAACAATCCAGCATCCTGAACACCAATTCTATTTCATCTTTGACCGCGCCTATGATCCAGAGTTTATATTTTCTGCGAATATAACACCCATTGTTCTATCTCCTCAAGCTCGACATCCTTTTCTTTTTTGGATATGGCACGAATACAGACTCCCCAAATTACTTCACAAGCTGAATCCAGATCTTTTCGTTTCCACCGACGGTTACATCTCCTTAAAATCAGGAGTAAAATCTCTTGCCGTATTTCACGACCTTAATTTTGAACACTACCCTAAAGATCTGCCTTATTCCTTCAGATGCTATTACCGTTATTTCTTTCCGAAATTTGCAAAAAAATCAGTCAGGATTGCGACAGTTTCAGAATTTTCTAAAATGGATATCATCGAACAATATGGGAAAGATCCTCAGCTGATTGATGTTGTTTATGATGGTGCAAATGATTTGTACATGCCACTTAGTCAAGAGGATATTTCCTTTACCAGAGAAAAATATACGGAAGGTTGTCCTTACTTTATCTTCATCGGATCTTTACATCCCAGAAAAAACCTTGTAAACCTCTTTAAGGCATTTGACATATTCAGGAATGATTATGATGGAAATGTAAAATTATTGATTGTAGGAGCACGGAAATGGTGGACAAAAGAGATTGGTAAGGCATTACAAGAAATGCAGTACTCAAACGAAGTAGTTTTCAGTGGCCGTTTAGATGGCGAGGAACTTGCAAAAGTTTTGGGGTCTTCTCTTGCACTTACCTATGTATCTTATTTTGAAGGATTTGGAATTCCTATTGTTGAAGCTTTCCGTTGCGGTGTTCCTGTCATTACATCCAATGTGACTTCTATGCCTGAAGTTGCAGGTGAGGCAGCACTCCTTGTAGACCCATTTCAGCCCATCTCCATTGCAGGTGCAATGAGTATGATTGCTAAGATAAGACTCTTCGAGAAGCTCTTATAAGTAAAGGTCTGGTCAGAAAAGATAAATTTACATGGCAGAAAACTGCTGACCTGCTTTGGAATTCTATTATAAAGGCAATTAATCAATAGTAATCGCATGAATATCCTTTTACTTGGTTCCGGGGGAAGAGAACATGTCATCGCATGGAAGGTGTCAAATAGTCCAAAGGTAAAAAACTTGTATATAGCTCCCGGAAATGCAGGGACTTCATTAATAGGAAAGAATATTCCTTTCGTCCCGAATGACTTTCCGGGATTAAGACAATTTGTTTTAGATAATGAAATCAGCATGGTAATAGTAGGTCCTGAAGATCCTTTGGTTAATGGGATTGCTGATTTTTTCCTTGCAGACGAACGACTCAGAAATGTACCAATTATCGGGCCTGGGAAAAAGGCGGCCATGCTTGAAGGCTCCAAGGAATTCGCAAAACAGTTCATGAAGAGGCATGGAATTCCTACAGCCGCCTACAAATCATTTACCAGGGAAAACTTAGAAGAGGGCTATTCATTTATTGATCATTCACGTCCTCCTTATGTTCTAAAAGCTGATGGACTGGCAGCAGGAAAAGGTGTTATTATTTGCCAAACAGCAGAGGAAGCCAAACTGGAATTTTACTCCATGTTGATGGAGTTAAAATTCGGCACCGCCTCAAATCGAGTCATCATAGAAGAGTTCCTGAC
>JBEKQA010000222.1:0-5074 GCA_049520195.1 Bacteroidales bacterium | reverse complement strand
TGAGGCGAGAAGCTTAAAGATGGAATTATTAAAATACTATATATTATATAAACGACTTTGTTTGTATTCTACACCAGTTGAATATCAAGTCATAGGATAATAACTGTGGTTACGTTACAAACTATTACAAGATGACAACAAGTGAACTATTCAATCTACTTGCTGAAGACTTAGTTCTAAAAATTAATAATTCAAAGGGGCTTTCACAATTTGTACATAGACGTGCGAAATTTGAAGGATGGCTTAAGGTTGAAATTATTGACACCTTGGTTCGTAAAAATATTAATGCCTTACCAGAGATAGACAGAATCGATGTTTCATTTGATAAAGTTGGCATTGAACTAAAAACAATAAATACCAACATCAGATTTAAAAATGTCAACCAGGCAACTCGACCAATTACAAAAAACACCGAGAGTGTTATCAAGGATATTGAAAAATTGAAAAGCCTCGACATACATGACAAATTTGTCGTCTTTGTTGTTTTTCCGATTGAACATTTAAATCCATACTGGCAGACACAATTACAACGAATCATTTCAAAATTAACTGAAATCAAGTTAAAAGAATTCCATTTCCTTAGTAAGGTACCTGGTGTAATATACATAGGTCGTGTCTAACCCACAACTTCGCCTATTAATCAGTTATAAATAACCATGCTCGAAAAATACATCAAAAACAATCTTTCACGTGCCATAAGTGAACAATTTGATATTAGGAAAGACTTCATTATTGTCAAAGAAATCAAGAATAACGAGTTAACAAACAAAACGGTTTATGGATGGATGAAGGAATATGGGTTGTTCCAAGGGATTAATGATAGTGATAGGAATAAAATCGTTGCAATCTTCTGTGAAAAGTATGCCGAGTTAAAAAGTAATGGGTTAAGCACGATAGAGAATTACGATTTGTTGTTTACATCAATGGTAAAGACGGTATACTGGAGTTGGGTTTCAGCATCATCCAAGTTATTATGGTGTGTCTACCCAAACGATGTCGTTATTTATGATTCATTTGTTGAAAGGGCAATATTAGTGCTTCAACCTTTAGAGGATGTACTAAAAAATAAACCACGGATAGGAGAAAGACCTCTTCACAAGCAATTATACGACACGAAAGTGTTCGTGGAGTTCTATTCAAACTACTCAGATAATATTCTCAGGCTTTATGATAAGTACCAAGACATTATTGAAGAAGGCTGTAAGAAATATAGAGGACCTAACCAACAGATTTATCCATACGGATTAAGAGTATTTGATAAATTGTTGTGGATGCTTGGTAATCCGAAGTTTAATGATTTTAAAGTCTAAAACCGTTATGAAACCTTATAGGATTACAGAGTTTGAGCATTATTTAAAGGAGCACTTATGTCCTATTGTTTTGGAGAGATATAAGACGTTTCAAATATTATCCGAAGCAGATTTACAGAGTCATGTGTGGCAAATATTATTTGATTATTTCTCGAATGATGTTAAGACGAAAAATATGGTTCGGGTTCTTAACAAGCCATTCTTAAAAAAAATTGGTATTCATCCCGACATCGTTATTTTTAGAAGAAAAAAACCTTGGATAATTATTGAATTAAAGGAATGGTGGAGGAATCCCAACAAAGGGGCAGCCATCAAAGACTTCGGCAGAATGATAAATGCTATTAAACATTTTTCAGCGAAGCCATACAAGATTCAGAGAGTTTATTTTCTTTATGTATCAAGGTTAAAAGCAGGAAACTTGTTAGATGAAACATATAAATCCGAACTTCATTACAATCCTGAAGTGCCAATTGTGCTTCAAGGAACTATCAATGCATCTGAACTAAAAAAATGGGAGATTAAATTTCCACAATGGGCAAAATACGATACAAAGCCAAAAAACATTTCCAAACAACCTTGATGTGATAAAGATAATCCTCTTCAAGTTTGAATAATCAATAGTACACAAGTGCTTTTAAATATTTTTATGGACGTCCAATCGATAATACAAAGAGGAGAAATTAGAGCCGTCACCAAGAATAATCCTGACGTTATTATTAAAGTAATTGGTCCTTATAGTGGAGAGACATTTGACAAAAACGGAGATACGACCAAACTGGATATGTATATTCAAACGAATGAGTTCCCTAAATATCATTATGTCGTAATACTTGGAATCGTTGACAGTTATATTGCCCCTGGCAATAAATTCTTCCTTGCGAAACTAATAACACATAGTTCTAACTTTGATAATCTGAAAATAACTAAGGACCTTTATGATAAAGATACAACCACAATTCCTTTGACAAGTAGTTATATTACTCGAGACAAGTTTTTGATACCTGAGGCTGAAGTTCTGAATAATAATATATATGGTCATTTCGATTTAAAAGATGTTGAAAACGCAGCAGAATATTGATGGCTTCTGCTTTTGAGCGATAAAAATATGGAAACAACCACAGCATTTGAGAATATAAGTCAACACATCATTCAGCAATTGACTCATGCTGAACATGCAATACAAATCTGTGTTGCATGGTTGACCGATGAAGAGATATTGGAAACTCTGATCGAGATTGCAAAGAAAAAAATATTCATTGAAATACTGACGCTTAATGATGAATATAACAGAGCGAAAGCAAAGTATTTTAATCGATTGATTTCACTGAATTGTAAGGTGTACATGATTGATAAAGATATCGACCAGGGTATGCTTCATCATAAATTCTGTATAATTGATAGGGAAGTCCTTATCACAGGTTCATATAACTGGTCCAAAAGTGCAAAATTTAATAACGAAAATATTCTTATTAATGTAGCGACTGATATAGATGATATGGCGCTGATTTTAAATTACGAAAATGAATTCACAAAATTGTTATATGAATATGGTATTAAAAATGAGAAGGAAGAGAATAAAAAGGTGGATGAATATTTAGAAAAACAAGATTTATTAATTAATGAAGCCAAGGAATGCTATGATATTGCACATGATTATCTGATTAATGAAGAATACGATGCCGCATTAGAATTCATAAATGAAGCAATTTCAAAATATACGCATCGAGATTTTTTTTCATTAAGGTTTTTAATCAATTTCAGTAAACAACTATATCTGGAGAGTGCAGAAGATTTATTTCTGTATCTAAATGAAATTGCCTCCAATGATGAAGAAGAAATTCAGAGTTTTAAAAAATCTTATAATCTATTTATATTAGGAATAAAAAATGGGAAAAATACCTATAAGTTGATATCCGCTATAAATCAAAAAACTAAAAGCAATTTAGGAGCATTTTCGGCATTGAATACGGAGCCGCACTTTTTTTCTTATGAAGAATTAAAGCCATTTTTGGAGGATAAGGCGGATGATACTACTCCTTATACGGTGAAGAATGAAAAGAATAATTCATCTGGTTTAGATTCAGAGGATGATTTGCCATTTTAAATTCAACTTCAGCAAAAAATAACGCAGTCGCTCAAAGGCTAAATCATTAAAACACAGAAACACACTTTAGAATATAAAACGGAATCCTGGCTCCTCGCCAACCAGCCACCTTTTTTCCCCCTCTATTGAGTCGAACCTGAACTTTTTCATTATTCGTTTTTGTTAAAATTATTGAAAAACAGACTAAAATTCCAGGTTTGTGGACACAACAACATCAATTTTCGATGCTTTTTCTTGTGAACATCTTCAACCCATTTGTTCGTGCGGGAGCAAAATCATTAATGACCGACTTATAAATCTCTTCAAGTTCTTTGAATGCTTTTCTATATATTAAAGAGCGAGCCCGATTTTTTTCTACACGAGTTCCTTAATATCTTCGCAGCATGAAGGTATTGACAATATTAATAGTATTTCTATCATTGAACATAGGAACATTGGCGAATGATAGCACGGCTTATTCAGGAGGTGCTGTGGACACAGTTATCATTTATCCGCAGCCGCATCATATACCATTTGATTCAGTAGTAGCAGGATTTAAAAAATTAAGGAAGGTTAGCGTGGAACTTGTAGGGACTGTAAAGGATGGTATGAAGAAAGAAGGTGTGCGAGGATATATAGGGAAGCATGTTGGTGTTTTTATTTCTATCATTATTTTCTTGGTTCTATATCTTATTTGGCTCAGAAGGAGGGCAATATAATAGCTCTCGCAATCTGACCTTCCTGATAAATTTATTTCAAAACAGGTCTTATGATAAATAGAATAGTATTATTGTCAATACCGAAGAGAAATTCAAAGAGTTCGACTCCAACCTCGTGTGGGTAAAAAAGTAGTTTTTCTTGCTGAAGAAGCAAGAAATGCTGTAATTAACTATGAAATATATCAAAAGTCCTAATGTAAAGTTGAAAAATACTGTAACCCGAACATTTAACTTTTGTTATTCGTACGGGGGGAAATATGAAAAAAAGGATTTGATAAGAGGTTTCACTCATTATGTATCTCAATTTCATTAATAAAATTTAAAATAGTTAGTTTTCAATTTTTTTTAATTATATTTGGAAGTCTATATTCTATACTAATGAAATAAGAAAGTGAATAATCAAACGGAGAACAAACACGGATATACAATGAAAAAGTTTATATTTTTATTTTTTGTTTTTGGGATATTCTCGTTATTATTTATGAGTTGTAATACTAACTGCAATAAAATCTCAGGAACATATAGTGGAACTTGTGAACAGGGTGGTAACCCTGGGACTGGAAAACTTATAATTAATAGTGACTGCTCGGCAACACTAACTTATGATTATGGTGATTATGGTAGGGAAACAGAAGAGGGTAATATAATAAAAAAAGGTACCTCAGGGATAGGGTACGAGTTCAGAACAAAGGATGGACAAGGAGTTTATGAACTTCAGATTGATAATAATGTAGCGACAATTGAAGGCTTTCATTGGCATTGTGTGTTGGGCAAGTAATTTTTATACATGGGTCTTTTAATGAGTGGTGGGAGCAAAACCATTGACAATGGAGTCAAAAATTTCATCCAGTTCGGTGAGTGCAATACCAGAAATAAAGAAAAGGCACAGTATTAAAATCACTTTTTATCACTTTCTTTCTCAAATGCCTCAAAGACCTGCCTCATCTGTTCTTCTTCTTCAT
>JBEKQA010000221.1:0-5076 GCA_049520195.1 Bacteroidales bacterium | reverse complement strand
GACACCTACGACCGGACTGAATAATCCAAATATTTCCGATCCTATCGCATCTCCGATCGTAAATACACTTTATCATGTTCGTGTGATGTATTCAGTTTCACATACTGCGACTGATAGCACATATATAAAAATCAAACCAGTCCCTGATTCTCCCGGACCTATAAACGGCCCCATAGATATTTGTCATGATTCAATTTCCGCATATAGTATTCAAGCTGTTCAAGGTGCGAATGTTTATTCCTGGACAGTTCCGGATGGAGCAGAGATTCTGAATGGACAAAATACACCCTCGATTACAATTCAATGGGGCGATAGTAGTGGAATTGTGTCAGTTATTGCCGGAAATAGTTGTGGAATCAGTAATCCGAGTGTTTCAGAGGTAACGGTCACAAACTCTCCTGCCCAACCAAATGTTATTCATGGGCCAGGACAAGTTTGTAATGGAGAAACAGCCAGTTTTTCTATTGATTTGATACCTGATGCTACATCTTATACCTGGACAGTTCCTGAAGATGCAACGATAATAAATGGTCAGAATACACTCTTAATAGATGTTTTGTGGGGATCCAATTCCGGAAATATAAGCATAGCTGCACTTAATAATTGCGGGATGAGTCAACCCCTTTCCCGATTTATCAATCTTGAAACCTTACCCGGTTCAGCTGGAATAATCACAGGCAACGATTCAGTATGTTCAGATTATGAAACTTATAATTACACTGTTCCTGTAATCTCGGAAGCATCTTCTTATTTATGGGCAGTTCCAAAGGGAATATCAATAATTTCAGGTTCAACGTCAAATTCCATTATCATCTCAGTCAGTCCAGGTGCAGAATCAGGAGAGATTTCAGTTGAAGGAAAAAATGACTGTGGTTCAGGCCCTGTAAGTGTTATAAATGTTACTGTCAAGGTGTGTACAGGTATTTTCGAAAACCAAGAAAAAACAAAGATATCAGTTTATCCAAATCCTGCCGATGAAGAGTTGAATATTACCATACCTCATGGCGAAAAGTCAATGGATGTCCGGATCATTGATATCAGGGGACAAACAATTTTCAGGGAATCTTTGAACAGCATAGGGGATAATTTTAAACAGAAGATTGATGTTTCGACATTTTCAAGGGGGGTATTCTTTCTGGAACTTACAGGAAATACGACATTTGAAATCACAAAAATTATTCTTCAGCAATAAAAAATACCTGTCAGATTGTAACCTCAAAGTTGTTCTAGCGTCAAAAGGGCAAATTAAAACACTAACCCCTAAAACAAAAAACAATGGAATCTGGTATTTTAGTCCCGATAGCTTTTTTCGCAATGGTCTTTGGAATCGTTTATCTTGCCATCAGAAAAAAAGAGCGTACCCTTATGATTCAAAGAGGTCTTGATCCTTCAACCTTTGAACCCAAAAAAACTCAATTAGGAAATCTTAAATGGGGTTTACTTTTTCTTGGTGTCGGTGTTGGCATCCTTCTCGGAAGAGTATTTGCCTCGTATACCTGCCTCGGTGAAGAAGCTTCCTATTTCTCCCTGATATGCCTTTTCGGAGGTTTAAGTCTTATTGTTTATCATTTCATTGCCAGAAAGATGGAGAAAGAAAATCTGCCACCTAAACAATGATCTCTGACATCATCCTATTTTCTCATGTAGAAACTTTGAAGGGCCAGGTAAATTGGCCCTTCTTTTTTCAATATGCTTTCAAAAAGGATGAAATAGTCTACAGAGATATCCTGTGAAGAAATATTCCTGTTTTGATCTATAATCTGACTGAATAACTTTTTATCCTTCAGGAACTTAATCCTCCCCAATGTCAGATGAGGTACAAGGTTCTGACGATCTGGCTTATAACCAATTGGTTCTAATTTTGTATTGATCATCTTCATGATGGAGACCAGGTTTTCATAGGGCTTGATGCCGACCCAGACGACCCTCGGATCATAAGAACTGCCAAAGAAACCCAAATTCTGAAGCGAAAATGAAAACACATTAGTATTTGCGGCCACGTCTGACAAAAATCCTTTTATCTCAGGAATCTTTGATTCTTCTGTTTCACCAAAGAATTTCAAGGTAATATGGATATTATATTCTTCCACCCATTTGATACGCTCATGCTGCAAATGGGTTTGGATCTTATGATAATGGTCAAGGAATTGCTTATCAGGATTGACCTTAATGGCTGCAAATAAACGTTTCATAGACCAGATATCAGAATAATTTGATTTGTTAAAATGAAGAATAAAAGTACATAATTCTTGACCATCATTAACCAGAAGTTAGGCGGATCTTTCTATTACGGAAAATATTTTTTACTTTTGCGGATTATTGAGGGGTATTAGCTCAGTTGGCTAGAGCGTTAGACTGGCAGTCTAAAGGTCAGGGGTTCGACTCCCCTATACTCCACAAGCACACTCTGAAATCGTTGATTTATCAAAGGTTTGGGAGTGTTTTAATTTATATACACACACTATTGCACACGTTTTGTGTTTATTTTTACATTTTTACGTTTCCCCCGACCTGCAAATTTCCAATCTGCCGTTGGTGTCAGTTTAGATGTGTTTTCCAATATGGTACTCCTAAACATATAGTTGAAACAGAAGTAGGTAATGAGGTAAGATAAAAGGGGTGAATTATAGGAGTGAGGAGGTCGTCCACCGGTAAAAATCGCCAAAAGCAATTGCAGGGAGTTGGACTTTATTATTTTATATATTTTCGATATCTTTAATTATTCTTATGGCTACTTTTGTGTAATTATCAATAATTTGTTTTCTTAAGTAGGGGTCTTTACTCAAATTTTGAATAGAGTTTTTAAAGGCTATAATTTCATCCTTTTTATTTTTTAAATGTCCTTGGGTATGTGCATCATATCTTTCTTGAGATGATAACTCTTTTTCCTTTTTATTCAATGTTTCGTTAAGTTTAATAACGAGTGCTTCAAGTTCCTTCATACTTTAAAGTTTTATCTATTACTTATTTGTTTCATTTTAACTGCTTTAAATATGTCGTATCTTTTAATTTTATTTCTAATGCTTTATTAATTTTAGTATCTACATTTTCATGTGTCAATGTATAAATTAAAGAATAACCTGAATAAAATCCACCAAATAAACCAATAAAAAACAACCACCAGAATGTTTTAACTTTCCACTTATCCAATTTTAGTTCTAAACTAAGTTTTTCATCTTCATGTTCTTTTCTTTGTTTACTTTTCGCTATTTCGTTTATTTTTTCTTTAAAGTATTCACTTATACTTTTTTTACTATCTAAGAATTGCTGACCAAAATTGGTTAATTTATACTGTTCATAATATGTATCTTGTTTACCAAGAGAAATAAGAAAGTCTGGTGTAAGTATATTTTGTATATCTTCAACTTCTTTTGGGCTTAAACTATCAAAGTAACGTTCGATAGGAAAACTCGAAGGATATTCTTGATAATATTTTTGTAAAATTTCAACAATAATTTTATTTCTCTTTAATGGTTCCATAAGATATATACACTTAGGTCGTTAGATTTTGTTCTTTAATAATTCATTTAAATCTCCAAATGATTTCATGTTTTTTATCCCAGATTAAACAGTGAACTATGTAAGCCATGCATAATAAACTCAAAGGTATTAATTTAGTGGATAATGACATCAAAAAATTTAAGGCCTCGAAAGAGACAGCCAGAAAAGAGGTTAAAAGTAAACGAAGTAAGAGGGGTCAACCCTTCCGTTGTAGTTTATTGCCGTTCTATCTGCTTAGGTTTGCTACCCAGTACGTTTTTATGGTATGACTTTTCTTTTCAAGTAGGGGCAGGCTCAATGTAGTCATTTAATAATCAAACACATACAAATTATTTGAAATGAAATAAACTTCAATCCTCCTTACCAATAAAGGCTCGTAATGAATATCTGAAACATGCCAAACAGATAAACACGATAAATAAATAGAACGGCGCGGGAAAAAGATTGAAGAAATAATCAAAAAATTTGGGGAACCCATAATATTTACTGCCTTTCAAGATAAACACAATCAAAGGGTGATAAAGGTAATAACACAGACAGAGTGCCATAAATCCAGCAAAAGAATAACTCAATCCACTTAGAAACCTCCTCCAAAAATTCATATTAATCTTTTTTTCTTTCTATTGAGAAACACTATTAAATCAATTATAACCGTCAGAATCATAACTATAGCTAAAATAATGTCAATTTGATGCCAAGCGGATTTATGAAAGACGAATTTCGCAAATGGGTTGAACAATATTGCAATCGTTAAAAATAAAACAATAAACCCATACAATTTATCCTTATATGAAAAGTAGCTTAAAAACAGGGATGCAATCATTATAAACCAGCGAAGGAAGATAAAGAAATTATATGACAGTTTGTGGGTTGATGCCAAAAGAAGGACGACAATAATACTTATTTTGAGAATTAAACAAATGAAAGTTTGTTGTGTTTGGGGTTTCATGAGGCTTATACTTTAAATTATAACGGCGGATCACAGATAAAGGAGTTAATTAGACGACCATATAAGAAATATGTACCTCTTAACGAATCCTTTTCAATATATGTACTAACGACTTCCTCATCATTATCATCTGTAGAAAAACGTATTCTAAGGACTGGGTCTGATTGTTTCAATTTTTCAAGTCTTATAATAAACCCGCCGTAACGAGATTCTTTAACTTTGGTTTGGTAGTTTGTGTTTTCAAATTGATTCTTTGTTAATGAAATCTTTACTATACAATTGGGGTCATATGCAACGACTTTAAGTAAGTACATACTGTCCATTTTGATTTTATCATAGATATAGCCGGTAACTAACATTAAACGGTTATTCTCTAAAATTTTTTCTTGGTAGTCATAAGTAGAACATAATGAGGAATCTGTATAAGGAATAGCGTTGTATAACTTCTGAAGAATTCTAATTCCAGCTTCCCTTCTTTGTTCTTTCAGTCCATCGTTATTTGAATGGAGAATCCGGTCAAATTGACCACCTGATTCCGGAGCAAATTGACCACCTATAAACCGGTTACTTTTCGGTTGTTTTCCGGAGCAAACTGACCACCTCTTTTCCGGAGCAAATTGACCACC
>JBEKQA010000220.1:0-5104 GCA_049520195.1 Bacteroidales bacterium | reverse complement strand
CAGGTTCCCTATAGTTGCGGATTTAAACCTGAGGGAAGTATCGGTAACATAGTCTTTCAGGACTATAAAAAACAGGGAATCGCTAAGGACATATCTCAGCTGGTGAACCATACAGGCCCCTTTTTCATAAGTTATATAAGTATTGAAAAGGGTATCCATTGAGGGAGTACGTTTTGCCCAGGAAGAATCGGATATCGCATAGCCGGGATTATTGGCGAGGTACTGACTGGCATATTGATTGATGAGGAAGGTCTTATAAGATTCATAGCCCTGTTTATGTTCCTGCCAGAAGACTGTGATCCAGGTTGCGAACCCTTCATTCATCCAGATATCAGCCCAGGAATGACAGGTGACCAAGTCGCCGAACCACATATGGGCAAATTCGTGGGCGGCAAGCGACTCACGCCAGCAGGTAGAACAAAGCGTGATGAGCGTTTGATTTTCCATTCCACCGCCATAGAAATACTCATTCACACCGGCAAAGCCGATCTTCTGGAAGGGATATTCGCAGAATGTCTGCGAATAAAAATCAGCCAAAGGCGTTATGGCGTCAATGACAGGACCGGGGTTCTGGCCGGAGAGATAATAGAACCGCACCGGAAGGCTATCGGCGGGATCATCATACTTATGCCAGTACATTATTTTCAGCTTATAATTGGTAGCGGAGCTTATAACCGCGAGATAAGTTGCGAGGGGATCGGTGCTGATCCAATGATAGAACAAAGTGTCGCCATGGATCGTGGAATCTGCCAGGATCCCGTTGGAACCCAGGATAACATTCAAGGGAGTTTTTGCCGTAATATCAAAGGTTGCCTTGTCGGAGGGCACATCATGGCATGGAAACCAGTTGCGGGCGCGCTCGGGCTCGCAGTTGGTGAATACCATGCTGTCGCCGGCAATGAATGCACCGTCATTCACTTTATTGTGCCTGTAAAAAACAGAGATCATTACCGTGTCGCCGGGCTGGTAAAGATGATCAAGATTGACCAATAACAAGTCGTTGGAATGGGTGAATGAGATTCCAGCTAATCCGACAGAATCAATGCTGAGTGAAGAATCGATTGCATCCAGCAGGAGAGAGGAGAGTGCCGAATCTGCTTTCAGCGTTATTACGAGTGAAGCCGAGAATTCGTTGGAGTAAGGATAAGAATAACAGTTATAAAGATCAATATTTATTTTATAGCTGAGGGTATGGTAGCCATAGATCTCTGCCGATCCCGGGCGGTGGGCCAGCCCTGCCAGACCTGACAACAATAACAGCAAGAGGAATTTAAGTCTCATTGTTTGCACTATCTCACAATTTTCAAAGGATGAGCTTCTGTTGTGAATACATAATTTTTAAGATCCAGCGTATTTTCCGGGGCGAAGATAAGGTAAGCGTACTTCAGTGTCTCAGCCAGGAAAAAACTTTCCATTGAATCACTCAATTCCATTGTA
Source organism: Bacteroidales bacterium (assembly GCA_049520195.1). Taxonomy (GTDB): domain Bacteria; phylum Bacteroidota; class Bacteroidia; order Bacteroidales; family FEN-979; genus FEN-979. The sequence goes on along the minus strand of JBEKQA010000220.1, from coordinate 3,667 downwards.
CGGACATCTTTGATCGCAGCAAAGCCATCGGTAGTCCTGCATTTTGAGAGGATGTCGTCGGTCATCTTCTTTGCCATCCGCAGATATTGCTCATCTTTTGTTGCCCTATAGAGATAAAAGCAGCTTTCCATATTCTCAGGACGCAGCTCGTATTCCGGGGCAGTAATGGAATCGGTTTTGAAGTTAAATTCTTCCGGTTCGATATGAAATTTTACCCACATATAAGTATTGCCCTGCTGGATATTTTCCGCCAGCGCCAGGTTGCCGGAGAGTGTCAATACACCTGCATAGAATGCGTCCAGGGCGCCATAAAGCGGTTTTGTTTCTTTGCCGGTATTCATATCCACTCTTGTGAAGAATGCCCCTTTTGTAGTTTTCTTATAGAGATACTTAATGATGGCATTATTTGAGGTTTCCCAGGCAGCTTTACAGTCCATGTCGCCGAAGAGCAGCCAGGCCTTAAAGAGGTATTCGTAATAAGAATCTATCCTGGCACCGATCTGGCTTTCAGTATTTACCCAGTTCCCGGTATTGACGTCTATCAAAGTCCCGATGAGGCCAATTTTACTTCTTCTTTTAAATACCTCAAATGAGGCCTTTTTTGCTGTCTTGTAGTAAACCGAATCCCCTGTGTACTGCGTTAATTTACCGAATTCAAGCAGGTAGGTTCCGATCTCGGCAGGATTGCTTATGGGATCGCGTGTTTTGCCGGTCAGGAGGTTAACATACCTGTAAGGCATACCTGTCGGGGATTTAAATGACGGGAGGAGTCTTTTCCCAAGGTCTTTGGCAAGAGCCAGGAAGCGGGGATCACCGTCAAGCTCGTAGGAGGAGAGGAGTCCGCCGAGGAACCTGATGGAGACCTCGAAGAGCTGAACTTCCATATCCTTTTTAAAGCTGAGGTCTTTAAAGATCAGATCCTTTGCCTCGTCAGCTTCCTTTTTCATCTTCAGGAGCCAGAAGGTATCGAAGGCATCGACGGGTGTCATCAGGAGACTGGAGGTGTACCAGTTATGTCCTTTTTTACTTAGTGGCATGAGGGCGTCATAGCCTCTGGCATCCTGCATATATCCATCCCAGGCATGGCGGCAGGCGTCTACTATGGTGTTGCATTGCTGCATTTTAGCTTCTTCGCTCAGGTGCTGGGCAGATAAAATGAGAGGGAGGTAAAGCAAAGTTCCTGTGAGAAAAGAAAGAAATGAGGTTGTCTTCATTGAGGGTTGTTGAATCTCACAAATTTACATTTACTTGGCGTTTCCGGCAACAAGATTATGATGTTTCAGGTAAAAAAGAATAAGAAGTCCTGGCTAATTCTTATTTTGATGTGCCAGACCACACCCCTTAGCCAATGACCCCACCCCCTAACCCCCTCCCCCAAGAGGGAGGGGGAATTACCCCACCCCTGTGCAGGGGATGAGGAAATTAAAATCAATTACTATAGCTGATGTATTGATAATTTTTATACTTTGCGTCATTAAACTGTCGACAACAGATTCAACCAATTTCAGATCAAATGGTTTCCCAAACCACAAGCTTTAATCCGGAAGATCGTCCGAAATTTCTGAATGAATACGATAAACTATCCAAGGCACATTATAAGATCCTGGCAATGAGCTGGGCCGGATGGGTGTTTGATTTTTATGACCTTATCCTCTTTACATTTTTACTGATACCCATCTCAAAAGAATACCACTTCACCAATCTTGAGATGTCATATGTTCTGGGGACCACGCTTGCAGCGACGGCTATCGGCGGGGTGATCTTCGGGATCCTTTCCGATCGGTTTGGCAGGAGGCCGATATTACAGCTTACTATCCTGACCTATTCGATAGGGACGTTTCTGTCCGGTCTTTCGAGCGGTTTCTGGATGCTGATGGCTTTCAGGATATTGACAGGACTAGGTGTCGGGGGTGAGTGGGGGACTGGTCAGACATATATTGGAGAAATATTTCCTGCCAAAGTGAGGGGACGCTACTGCTCCATGATGCAGACGGGAGCTCCACTTGGAATCGCCATTGCTTCAATTATAGGAGGAATAGTTTCGCCGTTGATAGGATGGAGATCCTGTTTTTTTATTTCGTTATTGCCTGCCCTGATGGTTCTGTTTATCCGGAGACAACTGCCAGAATCGGATCTCTGGATCCACAGGAAGAAGATCATTAAATCGGGAATTGAAGTAATAAAGGTAAAGGGAGAGAGAGGATTCGAGAAATTTCTTCAGCTCTTCTCTGCATCCAACCGGAAATATTTCATTTTGGGGCTGGTACTCGCGATCTTTGATATGTCGGCATACTGGCTTACCTATTCCTGGATGCCGGGCTATCTCCATTCGCAAAGAAACTTTACACTTACCAAGTCGGCATATTGGATACTTGTTACACAGACAGGAGGTTTCCTGGGTTACCTGGGGTTCGGGTTCATTGCGGACCGGATCGGAAGACGGCCGGCGTACAGTCTCTATTCTATTATCATGGCACTGGGACTTATTATGGTCACCCTTTTCTGGGAGACGATTGTAGAATACAACCTGATCATCCTTGGCTTTATGTTTATGGTAGGATTTGGTACCGGTATGTTTGGCGGATTTGGTTCTTTATTTTCCGAGCTTTTCCCGACATCAATACGGAGCACGGCCATGGGATCGGCCTTTAATCTTGCCAGGGGAGTTCAATTCTTTACACCGGTTATCATATCCATTATTGCTTTGAAATATGGACTGGGTGGTGGCATTTCTTTGGCGGCATTATTTGCTTTACTCACCGGAGCCTGGATATGGACATTCCCGGAAACCAGGGGAAAGAAATTATATGCAGGTGATTGACATTATTCCGGCAGGCCAAATTCTCTCCGGATCATACTTTCTTCTTTGTAACTTTGCCAACCATATCCCTGAAAATGAAAGTCACCATTGATCCAGATTCCGGTTTTTGCTTTGGCGTTGTCTATGCCATTGAAATTGCAGAAAGGGAACTTGCCAAGAGCGATAAGCTTTACTGCCTGGGTGATATTGTACATAACAACATGGAAGTTAAACGTTTGAAGGATATGGGCCTGGCCATCATTGAACATGAGGAGCTTGAACGACTTCATGATTGTAAAGTCCTGATACGCGCTCACGGGGAGCCACCTGAAACTTACAGAATAGCATTAAAAAATAATATCGAGCTGATCGATGCTTCCTGTCCGATTGTGTTGAACCTTCAGAATGAGATCCGTTACGGGTTCAAAGAGATGCAGGACAAAGGCGGACAGATCGTGATCTATGGAAAAGAGGGCCATGCAGAAGTCAATGGGCTGCGGGGGCAGACTCTCGGAAAGGCCATTGTGATCGGAAGTGAGGAAGATCTTGAAAAGATAAACTTTACTCAGCCGGTTCATCTGTATGCTCAAACGACCAAAAACATCAGCGGGTTCCATTCTATTGTGGAGAAGATAAGAGAACGGATGGAGGCGGCGTCCTCAAGCGGCAAGATTGATTTCCGCTGGAATGACACCGTTTGCCGCCAGGTATCCAACCGTTCCGCTAAACTCCAGGAATTTGCAGGTAAATATGAAGTTGTGATCTTTGTAAGCGGGAAGAAAAGCTCGAACGGCATGATCCTTTACCAGGTATGCAAGGATGTTAATAACAGGACCTATCTTGTGTCGGGGAAAGAAGACCTCGATA
>JBEKQA010000219.1:0-6355 GCA_049520195.1 Bacteroidales bacterium | reverse complement strand
ATAATTATTTGAATCATAACCAGAAATAGACGCTTCTTTATTATATTTTTTTGAAATATTAACTTCTATGATAACTGTGTCTTTCTCTGAAATCTTCTCCCATTATCAGCGAGCATCTTTTTGGTTTCCGGGTGAGCAATCACAGACTTTCCAGAAACTGCTTCCAAATTATAGACCTCAACTACATTCCATCCTTTTGCTTCAGCATAAAGCCGAGCTCTTTTTTCATGATGTTCCGGAGATTCACCTTTTGCTTGATCCTCAGTACTGACACGAATCCAAATGCCAACTGCTTTTTTTATTTCCATTACTTTGATTTTTCTTTTCCAAAATTATTCAATTGTCATAGATCTAGATCCTGACAAACCTGATTGTTTATAAATTTTTTCTTCAATCCACAAAATTCTTGAAATTTGGGTGAAAAGTCATTTGCATTGTCCAGTCAGTCTTCAACTGGTGAATCAAATTTAACAGAAATAAACAAAGAGAAAAAGGACTAAAAAGAGAAAGGGATTGATCCGAGAAGAACTCTTCGAGTTATTTCCCGTCATAATCCCGCTAAAAAGAATATTCGTAATAATATATATTTTTATTATAAACTATCCTTCTAAAACAACTGACGTTGTAACTTTAATCGTTATTTATAATTCTACCTTCTTTTGTTATTGAATAAAATTTGGTGTATTCTTTCTTTTTATCGTTTTGATATTCAATAAAATTAACCTCGATATTATCAAAACTATGAATATTAGAGGAAAAATTAACATCATCACCATATGATCCGGCAATCGGAAGGTTTGAGATCATTTTTCCAGCAATATTGCAAACACATAAAACCAGTTCTGATTTTTCTTCCGATAAAGTTTCAGAAAAGAAAGTTCTGAAATAGAGTAATCCGACTATACTGTCACTGATATTTAGCCTGCATCCAATAACATAGTTAAAATAATTATGAATCGAGTCGGAATAAAGTTTATATTTCCAAAACTTTTCTTGGCTCGATTCTAAAAAAACATATAATTCTTTTTCCCTAATATTATTTGGATTGTTCGCATAAATCCCCATAGATGAAAAATAATTCTTTGTATCAATGGGAGTTGAGCAATTTGGAAATTTTGAAAGAAACTTGTCGAATTCAATTGCTGTTTCTTGGCCCATGCAATCAATTGTAATGATTGATATTAAAAAAATAAAAAGAATGGCTTTCATCATTTTATCCTAAAGTCTGTTACAACAATTCTAAGATTTGTATTGTTTATGTGTTTCCCCTCAAGCCTTCCATTGATGAGATTTAGATTATTACTTGGATTTGTTCCTTTATCCGGATATTTTGTCCCGGGGTCCAAGAAATGAAATGATGTTGATGTAACTTTTCCTTGACTAATTTTATCTGTGTATTGGTTTGCAACCACAAAATGATCTCCCATTTTATCACTTACACTTGAACCATTTTTATAGTCAACTGCGACCTTAACGCCTTGGCCGGATTCTATTGTATTCTTCATTGTTTGTATACCTTGCTCTGAGTTTCCATTTGCTGGTCCAGCTCTTCCATTATCAGCTGATTGGGTTATTATTTCAGTTTTTAAGTCTGACTTTCCCCCAAGCATTGCATCACAAGCTTTTCCACAGGCTTGGTCAGCTAGTGTGCTGCCCCACCTATCTTTACTATATTGAGATATCCAAGGTGTATTGGTCGAAAACGTCATAGAGATAGCTTCGTTTTGAGTATAGGTAACAGAAGCCCCATTCCCTATATTCTGTGTATATGTTTCTCCAATGTTGCTAAAAGATTCCCCATTTATGTTTATATTGGATGCATTTCCTGATTGCCATAGAACAGAGGACCCAGAAGAATTCTGATACCAGTCTATACTCATTCCATCTGGATCAATAAACCTTATAGGATTATTCAACCCATACGCATATGGACTCCATCTCCTACTCTTTTCCGCCAATGGGTCAATACTCAACCACCTCCCAATCTGCTGATCATAAAATCGTGCCCCATAATCATACCACTGTAATCCCATAAATTCCTGAAATTCTTTTCCATTATACCTATTTTCATTGGCTAGATACTTCGTTGCGACTTCCAGAGAATCAAAGTCCAACGGAGACATTGTTAATCCAAACGGATAATATGCTTTTTCTTGTGTGACTGTAGGTGTACCATTTCCACGATCCATAAAACAGACCCGAACATCCCCCAAGTGATCTTTAATATAATATTCATAAGAAAATGTACCTTTATTATAAACTATCCTTCCTTCTTCACCAATAATAAAGTCCAAAGCGTTATCCTCATAGACAAATCCATTAATATAATAGATAGTTGTCAAAAGTTGACCATTCCGAAAGAGAGTTGAACTTAGTTTTGTCCCTTTAGCATCATATACATATATGGCTAAAGTATTATTTCCTAAATCAACAGTATCGGGAAGGTTTAAGTAGTTATATTTAATATTGACAATACCTTTATTAACATCAAAAGTAAGATTCCCGTTTTTATCGTACCCATAATAATTCGTAAGTGGGTTGAATCCTTGAGAATTCCAAAAGTCATAATTCGAAGAACTAGTTTGTAAATCTTGAATCCCTTTGAGTTTACTACTACTATTATTATAATAAAAATAGGTCAATAAGTCAATACTTCCAAATTGACTTGTGTTAGTTAACCAACCGTATCGATTGGCCATTAAGAAATTCCCATTTTCATCATACATATCTCCTGATTCTGTAAATTTATCCGTATACTGCCATTGATTATTTTTATTAAATTCAGCAAATCGTGCACTTGTAATCCTATTTAAGTTATCATAAAAGTAAGAATACGATAGTTTTGACGCTCCATTAAGAGTTTTCCATATTGATCCCCCATGACGAGTTCCCCATAATGCATAAGAAATGTTCCCGTTGTACTGCGGCGTTGTCGTCAATCCATTCGTTCCTGTTTGTTGATAACCTATTTCCTCTGCAAAAAGTTCATTGGTTGTTCCCAAATCAGCAAGATGATTAATGTTTTGTAGCCAGCCACGAATATTGTAGCCATAGTGAATCGATTGGAGAAATGAATTATAAGTTAATCCCCCAAGATCCTTTTGAATTGGCTGACAAAGTTCATTATAAGTGTTTTGGGAAATAACTTTAAACCCCTGATTATTTAAATTTTGGCTCGTAGTAAGTAATCTTCCACCATTATCATATGAGAATTCCTTAATGATGGTTTGAGTTGTAGGAGGACTCAAAGTGTACACAGTGTGGGTTTGTTTGGATTTTAACAACCTGCCTATAAAATCATAACAGTTTGTAAAAATATCTAAACCTTGACACAAATCTTGATTTTGAGTTTGGAGAACACGGTTATATTTATCATAAAAAGTCGGTGTCGTCAACCATGTATTTGACCCATCCAATACTAATGTTTTAGTTCCGGTCATCCTTCCAATATTGGTTTTATCAGGATTATTGCCGGGGAAATCAGAATCTTGCTGATAAGAATAGTCAGGTATGCCATCATTATTAAAATCATAATTATCATAGTAAGTATAGTTCATGGGGTTTTTAACACCACCAATTAAAATTCCGGTTTCAATCTGACGATTTAGTTGATCATAGCTATAATAGATACTTTTCTTCTGAGATCTAAGATTACCATCTGAACTACTTATTAATCGGTCATAAGAATCGTATCCCATTATTATGGTGTCCTGATCCGGTATTTGTTTCGTAATCATTCTTCCACGTGCATCATAGGTATATACATAGCAATATGCTGAATCAAATCCCAAATTGAGAGTATAAGGATTAATCGATCGCACCAAAGATTCACCACGTGGAGTGATGACAGTACTTAAACGACCAAAATCATCATAAAGATAATATGTTCTTAGTTTCTTCTTTGACACAAAATGTTCACTTAGTATTGTATGTCCAATTTTATCTTTGTAGTCAACTGATGTATCAGAATTTTCATCAAGTTTGAAAATCTTGTATAACGTCCCTACAGGATAATACCCGGATAAACTTCCGAACCCTGAAACATTTGATACCCCAATTCTAACACTATCTTTAGGTTGATTACAGAGATTTGAATTCCTTAGCGTATGATGATAGACAACCTGCCAATCTTCTCCTGCAAATCCTTTTTCAACAACTTGATTTAATGGTGAATTATCATAAACATTTTGTGCGATGGGGGTTGATGTTGAAGCGACACCCGTAGGTGGATTAGAATAAAAATTAAGTTGATTTGTTTTATAATTTCCATCATAGCTTCCATTTGTGTTTGAACTCTTATAGGGTAAGTACTCAATTGGTTCTCTCCCATACATGTCATATTCAACAGGTTGGATAAAATCATTCCCAAGAGGAGAAAATTGTTTTTTTACTGTCTGGATGATCCTACCAAGTCCGTCAAAATATTGAATTGTTTGAAAATTCTGGATCTCAGTCAGTGAACCAAGAAGGGAAACACTCGTATCTGGAATTTGAGGCTCATTGGTAAATATGTAATTTTGATTAACAGATTGACCAAAGATACTGAAAAATGGCAAAATGAAAGCAAACAAGAAGATAATTCTTTTCATACTGAAATAAATATATTAAGATTAATTTGTCTTGTAATGGTAATCAATCTTTTGGAGGATATTTTGATCGTCATTCCTGATAAGATTCAATCTTCCTAACGGATCATAATTATAATATGTAGAATGTCCATTTGGGTCAATTATTCTTGAAACACCGATCAATGGAAAATTATATAAGTAACGTGTAACTTGAGTACTAGAATTTGAATAAGTATTTGTCGGATCATAACTTGAGTTGACAACTTTAGTTATTAAAGATGAATTATTATAATTATAATTATATGAAATTGGGATGTTATCGGTTTTAAAGTAATGAAGTAGGTTGCCATATCTATCAAATAAATCATAAGTAACTTTATTTGTTAAAAAATGGCTATCATAAGTGAATTGTCCACTATTATTTATGGGACTGTGAGGAATTTTGGGGACTGTGAGGAATTTTGTGTAAACGATCTTTGACTGTGTTTAAAGGCTAAATTACAAAAAGATGTTAAATTTAAAGCCACAAACACAGATGAAAATGGAAGACGATGTTCCTTTTGAGATTCCGGAGGAGCAACTCAAAAAAATGAAAACTCAGGAAGAGCTTGAAGCATACATATCCAAGCTTTACAAACATGCGGTTCAGACCATGCTAAAAGCGGAGATGGATGAACACCTCGGGTACAAAAAGCATGATCCTGAAGGAAAGAATACCGGTAATAGCCGTAACGGCAGTAGCGGTAAAACACTAAAAACGGACATAGGGGATATCCCACTGGATGTTCCCCGTGACCGAAACTCCAGCTTTGATCCGGTACTTGTTCCAAAGCACCAGCGGATGTCGGCCAAGATCGAGCAAGCTATTATTACGATGTATTCCAAAGGCATGAGCACCCGTGATATCGAGGATACAATCAATGACATTTACGGGGTCAAAATCAGCGAATCTTCAATTTCAAACATCACATCAGTTGTTCTGGAAGATATCAAACAATGGCAACAGAAGCCCTTGGAACCGGTCTATTACATTATCTGGATGGATGGGATCGTAATGAAAGTCAGGCAAAACGGCAAGGTAATCAACAAGACTATTTACTTGATTATTGGTGTAAACCGTGATGGGTATAAAGAAGTACTTGGAATGTGGATCAACGAAACAGAAAGTGCCTCTTTCTGGCTTAGTGCATTGAATGATTTAAAAGCACGCGGAGTAGAAGATGTATTGATTGCCTGTACAGATAATCTTGCGGGCATTAAACAAGCCATTAAGGCGATTTTCCCAGCCACAATCACACAACTCTGCATTGTTCACCAAATTCGTAATTCCTGCAAGTACGTGGGATGGAAAGAAAGAAAGGCATTCGTAGCCGATTTAAGACTCATATACGGGGCCCCTAATAAACAAATGGCAGAAGATGCATTAAAGGATTTTGCGGCGAAATGGGGCGATAAATATGGCTATGCCGTGAAATCCTGGAAAGATAACTGGGATCATCTGACTGCCTTCTTTGATTATCCTCAGGAGATTCGGTCCCTTATCTATACAACGAATCCTGTGGAGAGCCTTAATAGCACAATCCGTAAGTATACCCGATCAAAAACTGTATTCCCGGATGACCAGGCAGCCCTGAAAGCCGTATTCCTGGCTATCTCTAATGTTCAAAGGAAATGGACGATGCAGATCAGAAACTGGGGTCAGATTGTTAACCAATTTGTTATTAATTTTGAAGATCGATGCCGAATTTAAATGCAGTTACCGTTTACACAAAATTCTTCACACCCTC